>NZ_JBSFWT010000094.1:0-26450 GCF_053594975.1 Streptomyces sp. NPDC002537 | reverse complement strand
CATCTCCCGGATCGACTCCGGACGGCTGGAGGTGCGCCGCCAGCCCGTCGACCTCGTCGCCGCCGTCCAGCGGCACGCGGACGGGCTGAACGTGCGGACCGTAGCCAGCACATTCAGCCCGTCCGGCGTTTGAGGACAAGCGGCGAAGCCGCTTTCGGGGTCCGGGGCAGAGCCCCGGTTTCGGGAAGGGGCGGGGCCGGGGAGAAAGACCCGCCCACCCTGGGACCAAGGTCCCGAAAGCTGCCCCCGCGGCAATCGCAACCGTCCGGCAACCAAGACCCATCCGGCCGCGCAACCGTCCCCCCACACTCTCGGAGCTGTCCCCAGCAAGGCCAGTCCGAGGAGCCCCATGTCCCGCCTCCCCGCCCGTAGCGTCGCCATCGTCCTCGGCACCCGCCCCGAGCTCGTCAAGCTCACCGACCTCGTCCGCCTCCTGGGCCCCGCTGCCCACCTGGTGCACACGGGTCAGCACTACGACGAGGAGCTGTCGGGCCGCTTCCTCACCGAGCTCGGGCTGCCGGAGCCGACCTTCCTGACGGGTATCGGCGGACAGCCCCGCGCCGTGCAGATATCCGCCGCGCTCGCCCAGCTCGACGGGCTGTTCACCGCCGAGCCGCCGCTGGCCGTCGTCGTCCAGGGCGACACCAACGCGGCCCTCGCCGGGGCACTCGCCGCGAACGCCCGCGCCATCCCGCTGCTGCACGTCGAGGCCGGGCTGCGCAGCCACGACCGGAACATGCCCGAGGAGCACAACCGCGTCCTCATCGACCGCATCGCCGACGTGCTGTGCGCGGCGACCGAGGACAACCGCGCCAACCTGCTCGCCGAGGGCGTCGAGGACGCGCGGATCGCGGTCACCGGCAACACGGTCGTGGAGGCCGTGCACGGGCAGCTCCCGGACGCCGCCGCGCGGACCGCGCTGCTGGCCCGGCACGGGCTGACCGAGGACGCGTACGTCCTCGCCACGGTCCACCGCCCCGAGAACACCGACTCCGCGGACGCCCTGCGCGCCATCCTCACCGAGCTGGGCGCCCTCGCGGACGGCATCCCGGTCGTCCTGCCGCTGCACCCGCGGACGCGGGCCCGTATCGAGGCCGCGGGCCTGACGGACCTGCTCGCCCCGCTGACGGTGAGCGCCCCGCTCGGCTACGGCGAGTTCCTCGCGCTGGCCCGGCACTCCGCGCTGCTGGTCTCCGACTCCGGCGGCATCCAGGAGGAGTGCACGGTGCTGGGACGTCCGCTGGTGGTCGTCCGGCGTTCCACGGAACGGCCCGAGGCGATGGCCGACTTCGCGGACCTCGTCTCCCCGGGTGCCGGGATCGGCACGGCGGCCCGCCGCCGGCTCGCCGAAGGCCCCGCCGGGCTGGCCCGACTGGCCGCCCTCCCCAGCCCCTTCGGTGACGGTCTCGCCTCCGAGCGCATCGTCTCCCTCCTGACGGCCGTCACGGCCCCGGCACGGATCGCGGCAGCGGCGTAACCCCAGCCCCCCGCCGGTCCACGCCCCCACGAGCACCCCGGAGCCCCTCCCCCATGTTCAACTCGCCCGTATTCCTGGCCTTTCCGTTCTTCCTCCTGCTCTGCTTCCTCCTCTACTGGGCGGGCGCGCGCCACGCGTACCTGCGCCGGCCCGAGGTCGAGAACGGCAGCCCGGACGACTTCGAGTGGCACTTCTTCGTGCCGTGCCGTGACGAGGAGGCCGTCGTCGGCACGACCGTCGACCGGCTGCGCGCGGACCACCCGAGCGCGCACGTGTGGGTCATCGACGACGACAGCGACGACCGCACCGGCGCCATCGTCGCGGAGCTCGGCGAGACGGACCGCCGCGTCCACCTCGTGCGCCGGCACCGCCCCAACGCGCGCCAGGGCAAGGGCGCGGCGCTCAACGCCGCGTACGACGAGCTGAACGAGTACCTGTCGGAGGACACCGACCGCGAGCGCGTCGTCGTCTGCGTCATCGACGCCGACGGCCAGCTGGACCCGCAGGCTCTCGCCCGTGTCAGCGGCCCGCAGGGCTTCGGCGACCCCGAGATCGGCGGGGTGCAGGTCAGCGTGCACATGCGCAACGCCGAGGACCCGCGCCCGCTCGCCGACCGCGGCCAGCTCCGCAACGCCTTCGCCCGGCTCCTGGTGCGGATGCAGGACATGGAGTTCTCCGTCTCCAACGCGGGCATGCAGCTGCTGCGCGGCCGTACCGGCTCCGTCGGCCTCGGCGGCAACGGCCAGTTCACCCGGCTCGCGTCCCTGGACCGGATCGCGGCCGCCGAGCGCCGCCCCTGGCAGCGCGGCGCGCTCCTGGAGGACTACGAGCTCGGCCTGCACATGATCCTCAACGGTGACCGCATAGCGCACATAGCCGACACCTGGGTCTCCCAGGAAGGGCTGCCGCACGGCCGCCGGTTCCTCACCCAGCGCACCCGTTGGGCGCAGGGCAACCTCCAGTGCGTCCGCTACGCGCCGCGCATCGTCTCCTCGCGCCACTACGGCGGCAAGGGCGTCCTGGAGACGCTGTACACCTTCCTGCAGCCAGTCGCCCATCTGGTCACGCTCGCCCTGTGCGCGGTCATGTTCGCCCTCCTGGGGCTGACCCTCGCCGAGGACGGCGCGGGCGAGGCGTTCGGCGGCATGCTCGCCCTGTGGCCGCTGGTGCTCGGGCTGGCCGTGGTCTCCGTGCTGCCGTTCGTGCTGTGGGGTCCGGTCTACCGCCGGGACCGCGCGCCGGGCCGGTCGCTGCTCGTCTCCCTGCTGTGGGGGCTGGCGCTGTGGATCTACGCGTACCACCTGTTCCCGGCGTCCGCCCGCGGCTTCGTCCGCATGCTGCGGGGCCGCAACGGCTGGGCGAAGACCCGCCGCAACGCGGAGATCGTGGCCTCCGGCCCCATCGCCGTGGAGAGCTGACCGGAACGGGCCGACCGGCCGACCATTAGCCCCCGCCAACTGAACAAACCATGAATTGGGCCACACTTGAGCCCCATGGGGCAACCTCCGCCCCTGTTCCGCCATCTGACCGCCGGGGAAAACACTGCCCGGAGCGGTTCCGGGTGGCGGAACAGGAGTGTTGTGCGGGTACCACAACTCAGCAATCGGATGCACTTGCTGCTGCTCACGGCATGGACCGTGCTGTGGTTCGCCGTGGTGGAGCCCAGCGGGGGCTTCTCCTGGCACTATCTGCGCACCGGCGGCGAGCTGCTCTACGACGGGGGCAACGGCACGGGCGGGCTCAACCTGTACGCCCACCACCCGGAGCTCCAGATGGGCCCCATCAGCTTCCTGGTGGCGGGCCTGTTCAACCCCTTCTCCGAGCACATGGGCCAGTTCCTGTCGGCGGCGTTCATGTCCGCCCTGGGACTGGTCATCGTGGTGCTCGCGGGCCGCAGCGCCGCCATGCACTTCCTGGGCACGGGCACCAACCACCAGCGGCTGCGGCAGCGCGTCCTCATCGCGGGCGCGGCGTTCATCCCCATGTGGATCGAGGTGTCCGTCCGCTTCGGGCACCTGGACGACGTGCTCGCGCTGTTCTTCACCGCGCTGGCCGTCTGGTTCCTGACGCGCTGCAACCCGGCCGCCGTGGGCGCCTGTCTCGCGCTGGCCATGGACTCCAAGCCGACCGCGCTGGCGTTCCTGCCGCTGATCCTCGCGCTGCCCAGGGACCGCTGGATGCGCGCGGTGCTGTGGTGCGTGGGCCTGGTCGCGGTCGCCTGGCTGCCGTTCTTCATCGTGGACCCGCACTCGTTCGCCGCCGCCAAGTTCACCATCCCCAACAACCCGGCGTCCGCGCTGCGCTGGCTGGGCGGCAACACCCCCGAGACGCCCAACTGGGCGCGCCCCGCGCAGGCCGCGCTCGGCCTGTCGCTCGGCGCGATCGCCGTATGGCGCGGCCGCTGGGCGGGCGTGGTGCTGCTGGGCGCGAACGCCCGCATCCTGCTCGACCCGAGCGTCTACACCTACTACACGGCGTCCGTGCTGCTGGGCACCCTGCTGTGGGACGTGTGCGGGCAGCGGCGCCTGGTCCCGTGGTGGAGCTGGATCGCGCTGATCGTGCTCTACGGCAGCGTCTTCGCGGTGCACGACGACTCGGCGCGCGGTCTGATCCGGCTGGTGTTCGTCGCGGTGTCGACGGTGTACGTCCTGTTCTGGCCGCAACGCAACCGCAAGAGCCACCGACGCCTCAACCGCGTGGAGGAGGAACCGGTGGAGGGCCCCTGGGGCCCCATGTGGGACCCGGGCCGTTCAAGGCCATGGGAGGCCAGAACCGTCCCGCAATCACCGTGGGACGGTCACTAAGCGGTACTTCACCCCCGCAGCAGCGGGGAACACCGGGCCTTCTCCTTGTCAGCGGCCGCAAGGTCCGGAACACCCCCGCTCACGCAGGGAGAGCCGCCGTTGTCAGTAGACCACGTCTCACTGACAACGGCGGCTCTCCCCGTTGCGATTCACCCCTGCGGGAGCGAGGACAACTGCGTGGTGATGCGCTCGATGTCGGCCTCGGCCGCCGCCTGACGCTGGCGGATCTTCTCCTTGACCGGCTCCGGCGCCTTGGCGAGGAACGCCTCGTTGCCGAGCTTGGCCTTGGCCTGCGAGAGTTCCTTCTCCGCCGCGGCCAAGTCCTTCGCCAGCCGCTTGCGCTCCGCCTCGAAGTCGATCGCACCCGAGAGGTCGAGGGCGACCGTCGCACCCGCGACCGGCAGCGTCGCCGTGGCGTGGAAGCCGTCCTCGGCGGGCTGCAGCCGCAGCAGCTGACGGATGGCGCCCTCGTGGGCGGCCAGGGTGGTGCCGCTCAGGTCGAGCTTCGCCGGGACCCGCTGGCCGGGCTGGAGTCCCTGGTCGGAGCGGAAGCGGCGGACCTCGGTGATGACCTGCTGGAGGTTCTCGATCTCCTGCTCGGCGGCGGCGTCACGGAAGCCGCTGTCGGCCGGCCAGTCGGCGATGACGACCGACTCCTTGCCGGTGAGCGTGGTCCACAGCGTCTCGGTGACGAAGGGGACCACCGGGTGCAGCAGGCGCAGCGTGACGTCGAGGACCTCGCCGAGGACCCGCGCGGAGACCTTGGCCGGCTCGCCGCCCGCCATGAAGGTGGTCTTGGACAGCTCGACGTACCAGTCGAAGACCTCGTCCCACGCGAAGTGGAAGAGGGTGTCCGACAGCTTGGCGAACTGGTAGTCGTCGTAGTACGCGTCGACCTCGGCGACCGTGGCGTTGAGGCGGGAGAGGATCCACCGGTCGGTGGCCGACATCTCCTCGGCCGACGGCAGGTCGCCCTCCACCGTCGCGCCGTTCATCATCGCGAAGCGGGTGGCGTTCCAGATCTTGTTGGCGAAGTTCCGGGAGCCCTGGACCCAGTCCTCGCCGATCGGCACGTCGACACCGGGGTTGGCGCCGCGGGCGAGGGTGAAGCGGACGGCGTCGGAGCCGTACTTGTCCATCCAGTCCAGCGGGTTGACCGCGTTGCCGAAGGACTTCGACATCTTCTTGCCGAACTGGTCGCGGACCATGCCGTGCAGGGCGATGGTGTGGAACGGCGGGGTGCCGTCCATCGCGTAGAGGCCGAACATCATCATCCGGACGACCCAGAAGAAGAGGATGTCGTAGCCGGTGACGAGGACGGAGTTCGGGTAGAACTTCTGGACGCTCTCGGTCTGCTCGGGCCAGCCGAGCGTGGAGAACGGCCACAGGCCGGAGGAGAACCAGGTGTCGAGGACGTCGGTCTCCTGGTGCCAGCCCTCGCCGGTGGGCGCCTCGTCGTCCGGGCCGACGCAGACCATCTCGCCGTCCGGGCCGTACCAGACGGGGATGCGGTGGCCCCACCACAGCTGGCGCGAGATGCACCAGTCGTGGAGGTTGTCGACCCAGTCGAAGTAGCGCTTCTCCATCTCCTGCGGGTGGATCTTGACCTGGCCGTCGCGGACGGCGTCGGCGGCGGCCTTGGCCAGCGGCGCGGTCTTCACCCACCACTGCATGGACTGGCGCGGCTCCAGCGTCGTCTTGCAGCGGGAGCAGTGGCCCACGGAGTGGGTGTACGGGCGCTTCTCGGCGACGATGCGGCCCTCGGCGCGCAGCGCGCCGACAATGGCGGAGCGGGCCTCGAAGCGGTCCAGGCCGAGGAACGGGCCGTGGACGGTGATCACGCCGTGCTCGTCGAGGACGGTCAGCGAGGGCAGGTCGTGCCGTCGGCCGATCTCGAAGTCGTTCGGGTCGTGGGCCGGGGTCACCTTGACGGCGCCGGTGCCGAACTCGGGGTCGACGTGCTCGTCGGCGACGACCGGGATGCGGCGGCCGGTGAGCGGCAGCTCGATCTCGGTGCCGACGAGGTGCTTGTAGCGCTCGTCCTCGGGGTGGACGGCCACGGCGGTGTCGCCGAGCATCGTCTCGGCGCGGGTCGTGGCGACGACGATCTCCGAGTCCCCGGAGCCGTAGCGGATGGAGACGAGCTCGCCGTCGTCGTCCTGGTACTCCACCTCGATGTCGGAGATCGCGGTGAGGCAGCGCGGGCACCAGTTGATGATGCGCTCGGCGCGGTAGATCAGCTCGTCGTCGTAGAGCTTCTTGAAGATCGTCTGGACGGCCTTGGAGAGGCCCTCGTCCATGGTGAAGCGCTCGCGGCTCCAGGCCACGCCGTCGCCGAGGCGGCGCATCTGGCCGGAGATCTGGCCGCCGGACTCCGCCTTCCACTGCCAGACGCGCTCGACGAACGCCTCGCGGCCGAGGTCGTGGCGGGACTTGCCCTCCTTGGCGAGCTCGCGCTCGACCACGTTCTGGGTGGCGATGCCGGCGTGGTCCATGCCGGGCTGCCACAGCACCTCGAAGCCCTGCATCCGCTTGCGCCGGGTGAGGGCGTCGATCAGCGTGTGCTCGAACGCGTGCCCGAGGTGCAGGGAGCCGGTGACGTTCGGCGGCGGGATGACGATGGTGTACGGCTCTTTGTCGCTCTTCGCGTCGGCCTCGAAGTAGCCCCGCTCTACCCAGCGCTCGTACAGCGGCCCCTCTACGTCGGCCGGCGCGTACTGGGTCGGCAGTTCGGGGTTGCTGTCGTTCGGCCCGCTGTCGGGGCGCTGAGTGTTCTCGGTCACGGGAGGAGTCTACGGGGGCGTGTGCGGGGGTTACGAATCCATTCCGGGCCCCGGGGCGGGGTCCGGCGGCACCGTCGGAAAGGATGACGCGGAACCGATCTTCCGCACTGTTCTTCCGCACTGTTTCTTCCACGACATGCAAAGGCGACGATGAGCCAGCACCAGCCGGGCCCGTACGGGGTGCCGCCACAGCAACCGAACCCCTACGGCCAGAACCCCTACGGTCAGGGCGGCACTCCCGGCCAGGGGTCCGGCTTCCCGCAGCAGCCGGGCGGCTGGGGGCCGCCGGGCCAGTACCCGCCGCCGATGCCGCCGGTGCCGCCGGTGCCGCCGAAGGGCGGCGGGGGCAAGGGCAAGGCGATCGGCATCGCCGTCGCGGCGCTCGTCGTGGTCGGGGCGATCGTGGGCGGCATCGTCGTCTTCACCGGGAGCGACACCGAAAGCGACAAGGGCGGCGGTCACAGCGCCAAGGCCGATGGCAGCGCCTCGCCCAGCACTCCGGAGACCACCCCGACGGCGAAGGCGAAGGCGCGCTACAAGCTCATCACCCCCGACACGCTCACGGACGGGTACAAGAAGGACGCGAGCGACCCCGGCGCCGGCTTCGACGCCAAGGCGCTGGACGAACTCAAGGGCTTCGGGATGACCGACCCGCAGAGCGTCACGGCCTCGTACAAGGCCGGCGAGGACAAGCGGGCGCAGAAGCTGCTCAGGTTCTCCGGCGCCTGGGGCGACTCGGTGCGGAGCCCCGAGGCCCTGGTGGACGGCCTGTTCAAGAGCGCGCAGGACGGGGCCGCGAAGGACACCGACCCCAGCTCGAAGGCCGCGTTCGAGGGCAGTCCGCAGCGGATGAATCCGGACGGGCTCGGTGACGCCGTGATGAAGTGCCAGATGACCAAGTGGAGCAACATCGGTTCGACCGGCAGGGCCATCAGGATGCCGCTGTGCGTCTGGGCCGACGGCAACACCGTCGGCACGGTGTTCGCCCTGGACACGTCGCTGATGGTGCGCGGCGAGGATCTCGGCCTCGACGAGGCCGCCACCCGGGTGGCGAAGCTCCGCGAGGGTGTGCGGGTGGCCGACGGGGGCTGATGCGGCAACTGTTCCAGAACTGTTGCCGCCCCGAGGTAAGGCTTGCGTAAGACGTCGGAGAGGATGACGGGCCTGCCACGAGCCATGGATCGAAAAGAGTCACGATGAGCTTCAACCAGCCGGGCCCCTACGGACAGCCGAACCCGAACCCGTACGGCCAGGGCGGAGCCCCCGGCCAGCCCGGCTACGGCTACCCGCAGCAGCCCCCCGCCCCGGCCTACGGCCAGCCCCCACAGCCAGGCCCGTACGGCCAGCAGCCACCGGCCCCGCCGTACGGTGCCCCGCAGCAGGGCGGTTGGGGCCAGCCCCAGCCGGGCCCGTACGGGCAGCAGCCGGGGATGCCGGGCCAGTACCCGCCGCCGATGCCGCCCCAGAGCGGCGGGGGCAAGGGGAAGGCAATCGGCATCACGATCGGTGCCTTGGTCGTGGTGGGCGCGATCGTGGGCGGCGTGCTCTTCTTCAAGAACGGCGGGGGCGGGAGCGACGGGAAGGTCGCGCCTTACACGATCGTGCTGCCGGATTCGCTGCTGGACGGGAAGTTCAACAAGCAGCAGACCCCGGGGACTGCTGGTTCCGAGAACCTTGCCGACGACGCCAAGGCAAAAGAGATGGGCATCACCAACAGCACCGGTGTCGCGGCGGCCTATAAGAACGCGGAGCAGCAGGCGTTGTCCGTGCGCGGCATCTACGGCGAAGTCGCCGACCCGCGCAAGACGGTCGACGCGATGTTCGCGCTCATGGACGAGAAGTCCAAGGCGACTGGAGCCACGGTCGAGACCGTCACTCCTGTCACGGAATTCCACCCGAGCGGTTTCGACGGCGCGGTGATGAAGTGCAAGACGCTCAAGAGCACCTACAGCATGGCCGGCATCACTGCCAACTCTGAGGGGTCGACGTGCGTTTGGGGTGACTCCAGCGCGATCGGTTTCGTCTCGCATTCGGTCACCAAGACCTCCGGCGGTATCACCGGCGGAGCCACCACCACGGCGACCGGCAACCCGATGTCGGCGAAGGAGCTGTCCGAGGCGGCGGCTAAGGTGCGTACCGAAGTCCGCAAGAACAAATAGCACTAAAGGGACCAGATGAGTGAGCATCAGCCGGAACAGCCCGTCCAGGGGGCACCACAGCTAGGCCCGTACGGCCAGCCCGGTCTGATGCCCGTGCCGTACCCGCCGCCGATACCGCCGCACCGCGGCGGCAAGGGCAGGGCGATAGCCATCGCGGCGGGCGCGGTCGTGGTGGTGGGCGCGCTCGTGGGTGGCGCGCTCTTCTTCACGATGGGCGAGGACGACAAGGCGTCCTACGCGATCGAGATGCCGCAGACACTGCTCGACGGGCAGTACAAGAAGGAAAAGGAAGAGGGCGGCGGCGAGTCCAAGGGCGACCCGTTCAGCGCCAAGGACCGCGCCGACATGAGGAAGTACGGCATCGAGGCCGCCGGCAACGGCTCCGATGCCTCCTACGCGAACTCCGACCGGCAGAGGCTTGCCGTCATCGCGATGAGCGGTCGCATTCCCGATCCCAAGAAGACCCTCGACGCGATGTTCGACGAGATGACGAAGAGCAAGGACGACACCCTGGGCGAGCGGGGGGCCAGGACCGAGACCGTCACCCGCCCCACCGAATTCCACCCGGACGGACTCGACGGCGCCGTACTGAAGTGCAAGTCCGACCGGACGCCCGTGGATTTCGGATCGGCCACCGGGATACCCCCTCTCGAGAGCAGCATGTGCCTCTGGGTCGACGGCAGCACGCTCGGCATGGTCATGAGCGACAACATGAACGGCCTCACCGGCAAGAAGGCCGTCAAGGCGATGTCCGCAGCGGAACTCGCCGAGGCGACGGCCAAGGTCCGCGGCGAAGTGCGCAAGAAGAAGTAACCGCCCCTCTCCTCGCCCCGGGCCCGCCGGAACGGTGTGAAATCCTGAGCATTCCGCCGGCGTGGCCCGCGAGGGCCCGCCCGGGTTTCCTCACTGGAGCTTTCCCGGCTTTGAGCCGAGTTCCTTGAGGGGGGAACCCAGATGAGCCACGCCCAACCCGGCCCGTACGGGAGCGCGCAGCCTCCGCAGCCGCCCATGCCGCCGAACCCGTACGGGCAGCCGAACCCCTACGGGCAGCAGCCCCCGTACGGCCAGCCCGGCCCGTACGGGCAGCAGCCGTACCCCGACATGCCCGCCCCGTACCCGCCCCCGATAC
Source organism: Streptomyces sp. NPDC002537 (assembly GCF_053594975.1). Taxonomy (NCBI): domain Bacteria; kingdom Bacillati; phylum Actinomycetota; class Actinomycetes; order Kitasatosporales; family Streptomycetaceae; genus Streptomyces; species Streptomyces sp. NPDC002537. The sequence continues at coordinate 16,098 of NZ_JBSFWT010000094.1, read as the reverse complement.
CCCCGCAGCGCGGGGGCAAGGGCAAGGCGATCGGCATCGCGGTCGCCGCGCTCGTCGTGGTCGGGGCGATCATCGGCGGCATCACCGTGCTGATGAAGAGCAACAGCCCCTCCTCCGTCGCGGACGACGGCAAGCGCTACAAGCTCACAACACCCGAGACGGTCCTCACGGACTACAAGAAGGACCCCAGCTTCCGCGACCCGGACATCTTCAACAACCCGGAGGCGCGCAAAGAGCTCCGCATCATGGGCGTCGCCAACCCGGAGTCCGACGCCGCGGCGTACAAGACCGAGGGTTCGATCGCCGATCGGAAAGTGATGCGCTTCATCGGCGTCTGGGGCCAGGTCAAGAAGCCCGAGAACGTCGTGGACAGCATGTTCAAGAGCATGAACAAGGCCGCGCAGGACAGCGACTCCAAGAACTCGCTCGAAGGCACCCCGCAGACCGTCACACCCGCCGGCTTCGACAACGGCGTGATGAAGTGCCAGTACGAGCACATGGGCAAGCACAGCGCCAGCGGCGCGCCCATCATCTATCCGCTCTGCGTCTGGGCGGACCACAGCACGGTCGGCACCGTCTTCGTGGGCGACGCGAAGCGGTCGGCCGCGGGCGCGAAGATCCCCTTCGACGAGGCGGCGGAGATCGTGGCGAAACTGCGCTCCGAGGTCCGCGTCGAGCTCAAGAAGTGACCCCCAGGGCCGGGATCATCTCCCCCACCGGCCAGCCGAGTTGAACGCCTGCACCTTCGCGCTCAGCAACTCGGCGTCGGTGGCAGTCCGAACGGCGTCCCGGTGCGCCTCCCACTCCTTGCCACGGACGAGCGACCGCAGCCGCAGCCAGCTCCCGTCCCGGCCGACGACCTGACCGACCTTCCCCTCCACCTTGTCCATGACGAACGTCCCGGCTTCCGGGACCACTTCGTGCTCCTGCGCGCAGCAGTCGCACGAGCGCAGGCGGGAGCCGGGCTTGATGTCGATCCCGTGGGCGGTGGCCCACAGGTAGACGCCGCAGGCGGCGGGTTCCTGCACGATCGGTTCCGCCAGGACCACGGCGGGCGCGGCGGCGGGCGGCGCCACGGGGGCAGGCGCGGGCGTCCGCGCTACCCGTACCTTGGCGAACCACCGAGAGATAAAGTGACGCATGTCGACGCTCCTTATCTGGGTACAGCGTTGACCACGCCCCGGGGCCGACACCAACGGCCGCCGGGGTCTCTTGTGGCTCGGGAGCCTACATTAGATCTCTATAGCACGCTTAAGATCCTAAGGAACCGAATAAATCTGTGCATTGCAGCGAAACGTACGGAGCACGTAGCGTTCTGATGTGATCGAATTCGCTCCTGACATCCCACGCTGGCGCCAAGTGGCCGAGGTGATCCGACAGCGCATCCAGGACGGCACGTACCCGCCCCGATCACGCGTCCCGTCCGTCCTGCAGCTCACCGAAGAGTTCGGCATCGCCAGCATGACGGCCCACAAAGTGCACCGCGCGCTGCGCGCCGAAGGCCTGATCTACACCGAGCCCGGCCTCGGCTCGTTCGTCTCGAAGGAACTGCCGACCGAGGCAACGGAGCACCCGGACAAGCGCTGACATCGCCCGGCACTACAGCGGCGCCCCATCGGACCGCAAGAGAAAGCCGCCGGCGCCATGGGGCGACTCCGGCGGCGAAAGGTGAGGTCAGCAGTCGTCGCTGCCGCCCTGCCAGTCCAGGTTGTCGGCGGACATCCAGCCGACTTCGTTGGTGGTGCCCGCGACGCGGCCGTAGAACCAGAGATGGTTGTAGTCGTTATAGGTGTGGCACCAGATCCAGATCTCGGTCCCGTAGGAGACGCTGTCCCAGGTGTCGCACGCCGCGTACGGCCCGGACTTGAGGTTGTACGTGCCCTTCATGAAGCCCCAGGAACTGCCGGGCGTGTGATGGGTGTGGCGGTGATCGCAGTTGACCGAGATCTTTGTGGAGCCGGCCGAGTCGGCCGCGTTCGCCGTGGAAGCCCCCACGAACGTACCGCTCACCGACAGCACTGCCACGGCCAGAGAGGCCAGTTGACGTCTGAGCACGATCTGTCTCCTTCCCTCGGCCTGGGCGGAGTGCCGTAGGCCGGCGGACCAAAGGAACGCAGTGCTCTCCTTGCTGCCCGGCAGCCAAGCAGCACGATGTTGGAGTGTCAACTCCCCTGCGGAGCACAGGGTTTGTGTGTCGCCCTTGAGGCAGGTGGGCGCCGGGGCCGCCACCTCCGGCGCCCCTGCCGCATCGTGCGTTGAACCAGTCAACTGCCTGATCGCCGACAGCGACCACCAGCGTGAGCGTTCCCGCCGCCCGGCCGACGAGGACCTCCGATCGGGCCACCTAGACACTCTGCTATCTATATGCTGGGATATATGGATGAGCAATGGGTGATCGAGGTCGAGCCAGAGGTCCGGCAGTGGCTGGATACCCTGTCCGACCGCGACTACCTCCAGGCCGAACACGCGGCTGAACGTCTGCTGAACGCACCCACCGCGCTGTCCGAGCCCTACGCCCGCCACTTGGGCGACGGGCTGCGCGAGCTGCGATTCATGGTCGGGCATGACAGCAACGCCATACGCCTGACCTACTGGCTCGCGCCCGGCCGCCGGATCGTTTTCCTGACGGTCTTCCGTAAAACGAGGATGCGTGAGGAAGCCGAAGTGGAGAGAGCCAAGCAGGCCCGCAAGGCGTGCGAGGCCGCACACGAAGCGGCCCATGATGAGTTCAGCCGCGACATCACGAAGGGAGATCTCTGATGAGCCACGCACGCTGGAAGCTCGCCCGCGAGCGGAAAATCGCTCAAGGCGGCACCGAGCCGCCGGAGGTCGAGGCCGTCCGCACAGAGATCCGTATGGCCTTCGATCTCGGGCAAGCTGTCCACGACCGGCGCGTCGAGCTCGGCATCTCCCAGGTCGAACTGGCCCGGCGGGCACAAATGACTCAGCCGCAGATTTCCAAACTTGAACTCGGCGGGACCGTGCCGACACTGCCCTTGCTCGCGCGGCTCGCGAAGGCGCTCGACGCGTCGCTGAACATCGCCCTGGACGGAGACACGTCCTCCGTCGTCTTCACACCACACGCCGCCTGAGTCAAAAGCGTAGAGGGGATGCCCTGCCGATCAAGCCTGGCACTCCCTCTACCCGTACGACAAGCGTTCCACCACGTCGCCATTGTTCACGCATGGCAGGAAAAGACGGGGCGCCCAGTGCAACACACTGGGCGCCCCGTCTCCGTAAAACCGAGCGGCTACGCGCTCTTCTCGTGCCGTTCGTCCTTGCCCACGATGCGCGGCTCGCGCGGGACCAGGGTCGGGTTGACGTTCGAGTGGACGACGTCCTCCGTGATGACGACGCGGGCGACGTCCTTGCGGGACGGGACCTCGTACATCACGGACATCAGGACTTCCTCCATGATGGCCCGCAGACCGCGCGCGCCGGTGCCGCGCAGGATGGCCTGGTCGGCGATGGCCTCCAGGGCCGGGCGGTCGAACTCCAGCTCCACACCGTCGAGTTCGAACAGCCGCTGGTACTGCTTCACCAGGGCGTTGCGCGGCTCGACCAGGATCTGGAGGAGCGCCTCGCGGTCGAGGTTGTGGACGGAGGTGATCACGGGGAGGCGGCCGATGAATTCGGGGATCATGCCGAACTTCACCAGGTCCTCGGGCATGACCTCCTGGAACTGGTCGCTCGCCTCGATCTCGCGCTTGGAGCGGATCGTCGCGCCGAAGCCGATGCCCTTGGCGCCCGCGCGCGACTCGATGATCTTCTCCAGGCCGGAGAAGGCGCCGCCGACGATGAACAGGACGTTCGTCGTGTCGATCTGGATGAACTCCTGGTGCGGGTGCTTCCGGCCGCCCTGGGGCGGGACGGAGGCCGTCGTGCCCTCCAGGATCTTCAGCAGGGCCTGCTGGACGCCCTCGCCCGAGACATCGCGTGTGATCGACGGATTTTCGCTCTTCCGGGCGACCTTGTCGATCTCGTCGATGTAGATGATGCCGGTCTCGGCCTTCTTGACGTCGTAGTCGGCGGCCTGGATCAGCTTCAGCAGGATGTTCTCGACATCCTCGCCGACATAGCCGGCCTCCGTCAGCGCGGTGGCGTCGGCGATGGCGAACGGGACGTTCAGCATGCGGGCGAGCGTCTGCGCGAGGAGGGTCTTGCCCGAGCCCGTGGGGCCGAGGAGCAGGATGTTGGACTTGGCGAGCTCGATGCCGTCGTCGCGGTTGTGGCCGCCGGTCTCACCGGCCTGCACCCGCTTGTAGTGGTTGTAGACGGCGACGGAGAGGGCCTTCTTGGCCGCCTCCTGACCCACCACATAGCCCTCGAGGAACTCGTAGATCTCACGGGGCTTGGGAAGCTCCTCCCAGCGCACCTCGGAGGTCTCCGCGAGCTCTTCCTCGATGATCTCGTTGCAGAGGTCGATGCACTCGTCGCAGATGTACACACCAGGCCCCGCGATGAGCTTCTTCACCTGCTTCTGGCTCTTCCCGCAGAACGAGCACTTGAGCAGATCGCCGCCGTCACCGATGCGTGCCACGAGGTGCTTCCCCTTCGCCTGGGATCCGCCTTGCTCTGCGAACCCGAGTGCTTGCCTATCGACGGTACCTTGCCGGGCCCCCCGAGCGGGCCCCCCTTGGCCCTACTCGGTCCAAGGGGGTTGCCGGCGGCACGGTGACAGAACCGAAAACGGTCAGACCGAAACGGACGTCTTGCGCGTGGAGACGATCTGGTCCACCAGACCGTACGCCAGCAGCTCGTCGGCGGTGAGGATCTTGTCGCGCTCGATGTCCTCACGGATCTGCTCGATCGGCGTGGTGGAGTGCTTGGCCAGCATCTCCTCCAGCTGGGCGCGCATCCGGAGGATCTCGTTGGCGGCGATCTCCAGGTCGGAGACCTGACCGCGGCCGGTCTCGCTGTACGGCTGGTGGATCAGGACGCGGGCGTTCGGCAGCGCCATGCGCTTGCCCGGCGTACCGGCGGCGAGCAGCACGGCCGCGGCGGAGGCCGCCTGGCCCATGCACACCGTCTGGATGTCCGGCTTCACGAACTGCATCGTGTCGTAGATCGCGGTCAGCGCGGTGAAGGAGCCGCCCGGCGAGTTGATGTAGATCGAGATGTCGCGGTCCGGGTCCATCGACTCCAGGCACAGCAGCTGCGCCATGACGTCGTTGGCGGAGGCGTCGTCGATCTGCACGCCGAGGAAGATCACGCGCTCCTCGAAGAGCTTCGCGTACGGGTCGTACTCGCGCACGCCCTGCGAGGTGCGCTCGACGAAGCGCGGGACGATGTAGCGGGAGTCGGCCTGGGGGCCGGTGTAGAGGCCGCTGCCGGCGTTGTTGTTCATGTTCACCATCCTGGTGGCGTTCTGGGGGCCGGGGAGTTCGCGCTTGCGTGGGTGCGCCGGGGGGATCAGGCCCCGGTGCCGCCCCCGCCCGGAACGCCTGCGGCGGTGCTCATCACATCGTCGATGAGGCCGTACTCCTTGGCCTCCTCGGCGGAGAACCAGCGGTCGCGGTCGGAGTCCTTGGTGATCTGCTCGACGCTCTGGCCGGTGTGGAAGGCGGTCAGCTCCGCCATCCGCTTCTTCGTGTACAGCAGCCGCTCGGCGTGGATCTTGATGTCCGTGGCGGAGCCCGCCAGGCCCGCGGAGGGCTGGTGGATCAGGATCTCGGCGTTGGGCAGCGCGAAGCGCTTGCCGGGCGTACCGGCGCTCAGCAGGAACTGGCCCATCGAGGCGGCGAGGCCCATGGCGATGGTGACCACGTCGTTCTTGATGTACTGCATGGTGTCGTAGATCGCCATGCCGGCCGTGATCGAGCCACCCGGGCTGTTGATGTAGAGGTAGATGTCCTTGTCCGGGTCCGCGGCAAGGAGGAGCAGCTGCGCCGTGATCTTGTTGGCGATGTCATCGTCGACCGGCTGGCCGAGGAAGATGATCCGTTCCCCGAGCAGCCGGTTGTAGACCTGGTCGCCGAGGCCACCGAAGCTCGGCTCGCCGGCGGCGGCGGAAGGCATCAGATTCGTCACGTATCCACCTGCTCGTTGTTCGACGGCCCCGCGAGCCGTCTCAGCGTTCTTTTCAAGGGATGGGGTTCGGGCGCGTCGTCCGGGCTTCCGCGCCGCGCTTCCGGGACTCCCCTGCCCTCGTATCTACGGACCCTAACGCGCTGGTAGGCGGGTGCCATCCCGCATCAGGAACTGTTCGCTCTGAGCGCAGGTTCCCCGGGGTCCGCGGACGGGCACGGGCCCGGTCGCGACACCCTGCTGGGGTGCCGCGACCGGGCCCGTGCGCTGTCGTTGCTACGAGGCTACGAATTGCCACGCGTTGCCACGAGTGCCACGCGTCGACGAGGGGGAGGCTCAGGCCTCGGTGCCCTCGGCGGCCTCGACGACCTCGGTGGCGGCCTCGACCGTCTCGGCGGTCTCGTCCTCGTCGTCCAGGTCGACGACCTCGCCGTTGGAGTCCTTGACCGTGGCGGACTCGACGACGGTCGCGAGGGCCTTGCCGCGGGCGACCTCACCGACGAGCATCGGCACCTGGCCACCCTCGACGACGGCCTGGGCGAACTGGTCGGGGCTCATGCCGGAGGACTGGGCACGGCGCATGAGGTGCTCGGTGAGCTCCTCCTGGCCGACCGACAGCTTCTCCTTGTTGACGATCTCGTCCAGGATGAACTGGGTCTTGATGCCCTTCTCCGCCTGCTCCTTGAGCTCGGCGTCGAACTCCTCGGCGGTCTTGCCCTGGATCTCCAGGTACTTCGCCAGGTCCAGACCCATCTGGCCGAGCTGGTGGTGCTCGAGGTTGTGCTTGCGGGTGTTGACCTCGTCCTCGAGCAGCTTCTCGGGCATCGGGACCTCGACCAGCTTGATCAGCTCGTCGAGAACCTTCTCCTGGGCCTGGGTGGCCTGCTCGAACTTCTTCATCTGGGCGAGGCGCTTGCGGCTGTCCGCACGCAGCTCCTCCAGCGTGTCGAACTCGCTCGCCAGCTGGGCGAACTCGTCGTCGAGCGCGGGGAGTTCACGGGCCTTGACGGCGGTGACGTCGACCTTGATCTCCGCCTCCTTGCCCTCGGCGGAGCCGCCCTTCAGCTCGGAGGCGAAGGTGGCGGAGGCGCCGGCCTCCAGGCCGGTCACGGCCTCGTCGATGCCGTCCAGCAGCTGGCCGGAACCGATGGTGTAGTCGACACCCTCGGCGACGCCGTCCTCGAGGACCTCGCCGTCGACCTTGGCCTCCAGGTTGACGGTGACGATGTCACCCTCGGCGGCGGCGCGCTCGACCGGGGAGGTGGTGGCGAAGCGGTCGCGCAGCTGCTCGACGGACTTCTCCACGTCCTCGTCGGAGACCTCGACGGCGTCGACGGTGACCTCGATGCCGGAGTAGTCCGGGATCTCCAGGGTCGGGCGGACGTCGACCTCGGCGGTGAAGGAGAGCAGCTCGCCGTCCTTCAGCTCCGTGATGTCGACCTCGGGCTGGCCCAGCGGGTTGAGGTCGGCCTCGTTGACCGCCTCGGTGTAGAACTTCGGAAGCGCGTCGTTGACGGCCTCCTCCAGCACCGCACCGCGGCCGAACCGCTGGTCGATGACACGGGCCGGGATCTTGCCCTGACGGAAGCCCTTCACCGTGACCTGCTGGTTGATCTTCTTGTACGCCGCGTCGAGGCTGGCCTTGAGCTCCTCGAAGGGCACCTCAACAGTGAGCCGAACCCGAGTCGGGTTCAGGGTCTCCACGGCGCTCTTCACGGTTCGGTCTCCTTGGGGCTGACTTCTGGGATTCTGCTGATGTCCAGCGGATTCGCGCCCGGGATAGAGACACACGGGCACGCAGCTTGCATAGTAACCGCAAGCAGTACGGGCCCCACAATGTGATCTTGACTGGTCGGGGTGGCCGGATTCGAACCGACGACCTTCCGCTCCCAAAGCGGACGCGCTACCAAGCTGCGCCACACCCCGTCGGTGCGAGACGTAGGGTACATGCCCGCGGGGGTTCCGGCTGCCGATTACCGGCTGATCGGTGAACACCACCCCGGGGTGTGCGACACGGCGCCCGGACCCGCTACGATGCACAGCGTGCCGCACCACCTTCTCGGTGCTTCATCTTCTTGGTGATGGCGGCGCATGCGGGCGTAGCTCAATGGTAGAGCCCCAGTCTTCCAAACTGGCTACGCGGGTTCGATTCCCGTCGCCCGCTCCACCAACGCCTCCGGCTCCGGCCGGAGGCGTTTTTTGTCGTGCCAGAACGTGCCAGGTCGTGCCGGGACGTGCGGCATCAGAACGCGCCGCGTCAGAATTTGATGTTGCTTATGGTCTGCGTCAGCGAGTCCAGGAACCGCTGGATCGACGGTGCCATGCCCGTGGACGCGAGGAAGAAGCCGAAGAGGATCGCGACGAGCGCCGGCCCGCCCTTGATGTTGCCCGCGCGGATCATCACCACCAGCACGATCGCCAGGAGCAGCACCACTGACAGCGAAACGGTGGTCATAACTGATCACACCCTCGGTCGGAATCGCCCGGTCTGCCCGGAGGTCGTACTGCCCCGCAGACCCCTCATGACAACCATCGTGCCATCAACTGGCCTGCCGTTGTGGGCCAGTGACGTTTCATCGGTGGATCGTCCAGAAAGCTGCAGGGCGAGGATATCGGCCGACTTGGCGGATACCGTGCAGGTTCGGGGCGAATAACTCGATGGGCTCAATAGCCGGAACGGGGTTTTACCGGCTCCCGGTCGCGCCGCTAGGGTGCCTCGGATGTCCCCCGCCGCCATACCGCCGTCCCGTACCGCGGACCTCGCCCCGTCGTCCGCACGGGCGGACGCGCCCGCCACGGCGCGGCGCGACCCGTTCTTCGACAACGCGAAGTACCTGGCGATCGTCCTGGTCGCCCTGGGGCACGCGTGGGAGCCGCTGACGCACGGCGGGCGCGCCGCGACGGCGCTGTACCTGACCGTGTACGCCTTCCACATGCCCGCGTTCATCGTGATCTCCGGCTACTTCTCACGGGGCTTCGACATGAGCCCCGCGAAGGTCAAGCGGCTGATCACGGGGGTCGCCGTGCCGTATGTGATCTTCCAGGTCGCGTACACGTACTTCCAGCACTGGGCGGACAGGGGCACTCCGCCGGACCCGCTGTCGCTGCTGAACCCCTGGTACCTCAACTGGTTCCTGGCCGCGCTGTTCATCTGGCGGCTGACCACGCCGATCTGGAAGCTGATCCGCTGGCCCGTCCCAGTGGCGTTCGCGATCGCGATCGTGGCCGCGCTGACGCCGGGGATCGGGGTCGATTTCGATCTTCAGCGGGTGCTGCAGTTCCTGCCGTTCTTCGTGCTCGGTCTGCATATGAAGGCCGAACACTTCCATCTGGTGCGGCGGCGCTGGGTGCGGATCGCGGCGGTTCCGGTGTTCGCGGGAGCGATCGCGTTCGCGTACTGGGCGGCGCCGCGGATGAACAGCTCGTGGTTCTACCACAACGCCGCCGTCCAGGACCTGCACGCGCCGCTGTGGTCCGCGCCGGTGATGACGCTGGCGATGTCCGGCTGCGCGGCGGTGCTCACCGCGTGCTTCTTCGCCTGGGTCCCGCGCCGCGCGGTGTGGTTCACGACACTGGGCGCGGGGACCCTGTACGGCTATCTGCTGCACGGCTTCCTGATCAAGTTCTCCCGCTGGTGGGACTGGTACGACGCGTACGCCTGGATCCGCGAGCCGGTGGGCGGGGTCGTGGTGACGCTGATCGCGGTCGCGGTGATGACGGCGCTGTGCACCCCGCCGGTGCGGCGGGTGTTCCGCTTCGCGATGGAGCCGCGGATGGAGTGGGCCTTCCGCAAGCGGTGAGGCGTCCGGGGCGCCCCGTCACTCCCCCGGTCCGGACTCCTCCAGTCCGAGGAGGGCGCGCATGCGCGCGTACTTCAGCCGGAGCCGTTCGCGGGTGGCGGGGTCGAGCGCGGCGGCCCGCGCCGGGTCGGAGTTGTGGGCCAGGTCCGCGGCCTTGACCAGCAGCGCTCCCGGGGTGGCGAGGACGCGGGCCGCGTACGCCTCGGGGGGCTCGCCGGGGCGCTTGGTCAGCGCCAGGACGATGTCCTTGGTCCGCCGGTCGAGATCGGCGTGTTCCAGCCATTCCCGGGTGACGGCGCCGTCCTCCACGGAGTCGTGGAGCCACGCGGCGGCGATCTGGTGATCGTCGCCGCCGTTGTGTGTGACGTGTGCCGCGACGGCGGCGAGGTGTTCCGCGTACGGACGTCCGGCCTTGTCCTTCTGGGCGGCGTGGGCGTGCCGGGCGAATTCCTCGACGGTGGTCAGGGGCATGGGCATGGACGTCTCGTCTCCTCACGTCCGGCAGATCAGGAGCAGAGCCCGGTCGTCGTTGACGTCCTTGGCCACCGCTTCGATGAGGTGCCAGGCCGCGCCCTGGAAGCCCGCCGACACATAGCGGTCGGCCTCGCCGGTGAGGCGGTCCATGCCCTCGGTCAGGTCGCGGTCGGCCGTCTCGACCAGGCCGTCGGTGAAGAGCATCAGGACGTCGCCGGGTGACAGCGTGCCCTTTATCGGGTCGAACTCGGCGCCGTCGTAGACCCCGAGGAGCGGGCCCTCGGCGGCCTTCTCCTCCCAGCGGCCGGTGCCCGCGCTGAGCTGGAGGCCCGGCAGGTGGCCCGCCGAGAACATCTCGTAGTCGCCGCTGTCCAGGTCGAGGACGAGGTGGACGGAGGTCGCGAAGCCCTCGTCCCAGTCCTGCCGGAGCAGATAGCCGTTGGCGGCGGGCAGGAAGTCGTGCGGCGGCAGCGAGCCCAGCAGCCCGCCGAAGGCGCCGGAGAGCAGGAGGGCGCGCGAGGCAGCGTCCATGCCCTTGCCGGAGACGTCGGTCAGCACGATCTCCAGGGTGCGGCCGCCGTTGGTGCGGGCGGCGACCACGAAGTCGCCGGAGAAGGACTGGCCGCCCGCGGGCCGGAGCGCCATCTCCCGGTGCCAGCCGCGCGGCAGTTTGGGCAGCTTGCTCTGGACGCGGATACGTTCGCGCAGGTCGAAGAGCATGGTGCCGCCGCGCCGCCAGGGCACGCCGACGCGGCTGCGGAACTGGGCGATGAGCAGCCCGAAGAAGCCCACCGCGGCGACGACGAGGATGGTGCCGGGGGTGACCCGGTCGGACGCCCCGTGCGCGCCGGAGTCCAGCACCGCGGACTCCACGATGAGGGCCACGGCGGACGCCGCGTAGAGGGCGAGCAGGCTGGCGGGGCGCAGCAGCAGGCCGCCCGCGACGATGGGCAGGACGAGCGCGGAGGGCGCGCACCACTCGGGCAGCGCGATGGTGCCGCAGGCGAGGGCGGGGACGGCGAGCAGCAGGGCGATGAGGGCGATCCAGTCGGAGCCGTCGCCGCGGAAGTAGTCGACCCCGGCTTTGCGCATGCTCGTGCGGGCCCGGTGCAGTGCTTTGCGCATCCGGGCCGTCGGGGTCTCCGCACCGCCAGTCATTGCATCGTGACCTTATCCACCCATTCGGCGGTGCGTCGACTCACGCCGCGCCGAGACGGTCTCCACTACGGGCCCTGCGGAGCTGCGGCAAGCCCTGAGACGCACCGAGTCGCACGGATGGGCACGTTATGCGAAATTCGTTCGCCCGCAAGGTAATCCGCTGCTAGGCATGGGGTCATGACGACAGAGTTGCGAGTACTGCGACCGGCGGAATGGGACCAGTGGTACGGCATGCTGGAGCTGGCGTTCGGCGGTGCCCCCGAGGCGCCCGAGGAACGTGCGCTGTGGCGTGAGCTGACGCTGGCCGACCGGTCGATCGCCGCGTGGGACGGCGATGAAGTGGTGGGTACCGCGGGGGCGTTCGACTTCAGGATGACGGTGCCGGGCGGCGTCACGGTGCCCGCGGCCGGGGTGACGATGGTGGGCGTGCGGCCGACGCACCGGCGGCGCGGGATGCTGCGGGGCATGATGCGGCGCCAGTTGGACGACGTACGGGCCTGGGGGCAGGCCATCGCGGTGCTGACGGCCTCGGAGCCGGACATCTACGGGCGGTTCGGCTACGGCGCGGCGACGCACATGGTGCAGGCCCGCATCGACACGACGCGGGTGACGGTGTCGCTGCCGGACGGCGCGGAGGGCGTGCGGCTCCGCTTGTCGAAGCCCGAGGAGGCGCGCGACGTCTGCGAGGCGGTGTACGCGCGCCGGGTGGCCACCCGGCCGGCGATGCTGGAGCGCGGGCCCGGCTGGTCGGCGGTGCCGCTGCTGGACCCGCCGTCCCGCCGCGACGGGAGCTCGCCGCTGCAGTGCGTGCTCGCCGAGGCGGACGGCCGGACCGTGGGCTACGCGCGGTACTTCGCGCAGACCCGGTTCGACGAGACCGGTGCGCACGGCACGGTGCTGCTGCGGGACGTCGAGGCGCTCACCCCGGCCGCGTACGCCGTGCTGTGGCGCTACCTGTTCGAGCTGGACCTGACGACGGAGCTGGTGGCCAGGAACCGGCCGTCGGACGACCCGCTGTGGCAGCTCGTCGACAACGTCCGGCTCTGCCGTCTGGTGTCGGGCGACTCGTTGTACCTGCGGCTGGTGGACGTGGGGGCGGCACTGGCGGCCCGTACGTACCAGGCGCCGGTGGACGTGGTGTTCGAGGTCGCCGACGACTTCTGCCCCTGGAACGCGGGGCGCTGGCGGCTGACGGGCGACGCCAAGGGCGCGTCCTGCGAGCGCACCCTGGACGCCGCCGATCTGGCCCTGTCCGTACGGGAGCTGGGCTCGGCGTACCTGGGCGGCATCTCGCTGATGTCCCTGGCCGGCGCGGGCCGGGTGCGGGAGCTGCGGGAGGGCGCGCTGGCGGAGGCCTCGGTGGCCTTCGGCAGCCCGCTCGCGCCCTGGCTGCCGCACGGCTTCTGACGGGGGGTCAGCGAGGCTGGCAGACGGGGCACCAGAAGAGGTTGCGGGCGGCGAGACCCGCGGTACGGATCTCGCCGCCGCAGATGTGGCAGGGCTGCTGCGCCCGGCGGTAGACGTAGACCTCGCCGCCGTGGTCGTCCACGCGCGGCGGGCGGCCCATGGCCTCGGGGGTGTGTTCGGGACAGACGGTGTCGATCCGGTTGTTCCGCACGCCCTCGCGCATCAGGCCGGCCAGGTCCGACCAGATCGCGTCCCACTCGGCGCGGGTGAGGTCGCGGCCGGGGCGGTAGGGGTCGATGCCGTGCCGGAAGAGGACCTCGGCGCGGTAGACGTTGCCGACGCCCGCGATCACCTTCTGGTCCATGAGCAGGGCGGCGACGCTGGTCCGGCTGCGGCTGACGCGCGCCCAGGCCGCCTCGCCGTCGTCCGCCGCGCGCAGCGGGTCCGGTCCGAGCCGGTCGTGTATCGCCTGCTTCTCGCCGTCGGTGATGAGGGCGCAGGTGGTGGGGCCGCGCAGGTCCGCGTACGCGTCGGCGGTCGCGAGCCGCAGCCGCACGGTCCCGGTGGGCGGGGGGACGGGGGCGCCGCCGAAGGTGTACTTGCCGAAGAGGCCGAGGTGGATGTGGATCCAGCCGGTTTCGCCGAAGCCGAGGAAGAGGTGTTTGCCGTGGGCTTCGGTGGTGGTGAGCTCCTGGCCGTCCAGGAGGGCGGCGCTGTCGGCGAACTTGCCCTGCGGGCTGGTCGCCCGGACCTTGTGGTTGCCGAACCGTTCGGCGTGGTCCTGGGCCAGCCTGTGGATCGTGTGCCCTTCGGGCAAGGTGCTTCTCCTGCGGGGTGCGGTCGGGCTGGGTGCGGGCCGTTGCCGCCTGCGGCGGGAGCGGCCTGCGGCCGCGTCCTCAAACTCCCCCAGCTACCGCTGGGAGGTACCCCCAGGACGGGCTGGATTGTGCGGACGTAGTCCGCAGCCTGCGGGCCGCAGGCCGAAGAGCCACGGTCCGCGAAATCCAGCCCGTCCGGCGTTTGAGGACAACGCGGCGAAGCCGTGTTGCGGGGTCCGGGGCGGAGCCCCGGGGTGGGGTCAGCCCTGCTGGGGGTGGTGGGCGGGGATCGGGGGGAGTTCGCCGGTCTGCTCGTAGTGGGAGAGCATCTCGATGCGGCGGGTGTGCCGCGCCTCGCCGGAGTACGGCGTCGCCAGGAAGATCTCGACGAACTTCGTCGCCTCCTCCTGCGTGTGCATCCGCCCGCCGATGCTGATCACATTGGCGTCGTTGTGCTCGCGCCCGAGCGCGGCCGTCTGCTCGCTCCAGGCCAGGGCGGCCCGTACGCCCTTGACCTTGTTCGCGGCGATCTGCTCGCCGTTCCCGGAGCCGCCGATCACGATGCCGAGACTGTCCGCGTCCGCGGCGGTCCGCTCCGCGGCACGGAGGCAGAACGGCGGGTAGTCGTCCTGGGCGTCATAGATGTGCGGACCGCAGTCGACGGGCTCGTGGCCGTGGGCCGTGAGCCACTCGACGAGGTGGTTCTTGAGTTCGTAGCCGGCATGGTCGGAGCCGAGGTACACGCGCATGCGACCGAGTGTGGCACGACTCGGGACCGGACTCCGCTCCAGGTCCCCGGATCACAACGATACGGATTCGACTCTTCCCGATCACACCTTCGAAAAGTTCTAATGCGGGAACTCGTAACCCGAGAACCGTAAGGAACGTGCAATGAGCGCCATACCGCCGACCATGACAAAGGCGTCGACCGCCGGCGATCCCGGTCAGACGTCCGCGTCGGCCCAGGACGGCCTCAAGGCCGGTCTCAAGAACCGTCACCTCTCGATGATCGCCATCGGCGGTGTGATCGGCGCGGGCCTCTTCGTGGGCTCCTCGTCCGGCATCGCCGCGGCCGGTCCCGGCATCCTGATCTCCTACGCGCTGGTCGGCGCGATGGTGGTCTTCGTGATGCGGATGCTCGGGGAGATGGCCGCCGCCAATCCGACCTCCGGCTCGTTCTCCGCCTACGCGGACCGGGCGCTCGGGCGCTGGGCGGGCTTCTCGATCGGCTGGCTGTACTGGTTCTTCTGGGTGGTGGTGCTGGCGGTCGAGGCGACCGCCGGTGCCAAGATCCTGGAGGGCTGGATCCCGGCCGTGCCGCAGTGGGCCTGGGCGCTGATCGTCATGGTGCTGCTGACCGTGACCAACCTGGGGTCGGTCGCCTCGTACGGCGAGTTCGAGTTCTGGTTCGCCGGGATCAAGGTCGTGGCGATCGCGGCGTTCGTCGTCATCGGCGCGCTGGCCGTCTTCGGGGTGCTGCCGGGCTCGCACAGCGACACGGCGGGGATCTCCAACCTCACCTCGCACGGCGGTTTCCTGCCGAACGGGCCGGGGGCGATCCTCACCGGTGTGCTGATGGTCGTCTTCTCCTTCATGGGCAGCGAGATCGTCACCCTGGCCGCCGGTGAGTCCGAGGACCCGCAGCGCGCGGTCACCAAGGCCACCAACAGCGTCATCTGGCGCATCGGCGTCTTCTACCTGGGTTCGATCTTCGTGGTGGTGTCCCTGCTGCCCTGGGACTCCAAGGAGATCGCCGAGAAGGGCAGCTATGTCGCGGCCCTCGACTCGATCGGCATCCCGCACGCGGGCCAGGTCATGAACGTCATCGTGCTGACCGCCGTGCTGTCCTGCCTCAACTCGGGCCTCTACACCGCCTCCCGCATGGCGTTCTCGCTCGGCCGGCGCGGCGACGCGCCGCGGGTCTTCGCCAAGGTCGGCACGAGCGGTGTGCCGCGGATCGCGATCCTCGGGTCGGTCGTCTTCGGCTTCGTCTCGGTGATCTTCAACTATGTGTGGCCCGACACGGTCTTCAAGTTCCTGCTGAACTCCTCGGGCGCCATCGCCCTCTTCGTCTGGCTGGTCATCTGCGTCACCCAGCTGAAGATGCGCGGCATCATCCTGCGCGAGGCGCCGGAGAAGCTGGTCGTGCGGATGTGGCTGTTCCCGTATCTGACCTGGGCGACCATCGGCATGATCACCTTCGTCCTCGGCTACATGCTGTACGACGGCGGCGACAACCGTGAGCAGGTCCTGCTCTCCACGCTCCTCGGCGTGATCGTCGTGGTCATCGGCCTCGTCCTGAACCGCCGCAAGAGCGCGGCCGTCGAGCAGGCCGAGCAGGTCGAGCAGGCCGAGCGGTAGGCCGGAGGAAGCACGTACGGGCCGGGCCCGCGCCCCTGACATGTCTCAGGGGC
>NZ_JBSFWT010000093.1:0-27585 GCF_053594975.1 Streptomyces sp. NPDC002537 | reverse complement strand
GGTTACATTCCGAACCCGGAAGCTAAGCCTTTCAGCGCCGATGGTACTGCATGGGGGACCGTGTGGGAGAGTAGGACGCCGCCGAACAAATTTTAAGAAGCCGTAGACCCCGGGTCATAGACCCGGGGTCTACGGCATTTTTGCGTTCACGGCCCGTCCGTAAATGGCCGGGCCGCCCCACCCCTCTGCATGCGCCGGCCACAACTGCGGGTAGGGTCATGGGGCATCGTTGGTACATTTCCCCACAGGAGGCCCCCGGGTGGAGGTCCAGGAGACGCGCGTACAGACCGACCGCGTCCTCACCATCCCGAACATCCTCAGCATGGCCCGCCTCGTTGGCGTCCCCCTCTTCCTGTGGCTGATTCTCCGGCCAGAGCTCGACGGCCATAACAGCGACGGCTGGGCGCTGCTGGTGCTGGCGCTGAGCGGCATCAGCGATTACCTCGACGGAAAGCTCGCCCGACGCTGGAATCAGATCAGCAGCCTCGGCCGGCTCCTCGACCCCGCTGCGGACCGGCTCTACATTCTTTCCACCCTTGTCGGCCTCACCTGGCGGGAGATCCTTCCGCTCTGGCTCACCGCCGCCCTTCTCGCACGCGAGGCGATGCTGCTGGTCATGGTGTGGATTCTGCGCCGCCACGGCTATCCGCCGCCGCAGGTGAACTTCCTCGGCAAGGCCGCCACGTTCAATCTGATGTACGCGTTCCCGTTGCTGCTTCTCAGTGAGGGTGAGGGCTGGTTGCGTTCACTCGCGGCGATTTTCGGATGGGCGTTCGCCGGATGGGGTACAACGCTCTACTGGTGGGCAGGAGTCCTGTACGTGGTTCAGGTCCGCCGACTCGTCAAGACGGACCGCCAGGCCCGACTGACCTCGCCGTAGTTCCGGAGTTCCGCCGGGACCGGATGGCGTACGGGGGATACGCCGGCCGACCCGGGCGCGTGCAGTCGGGAAGACCGTCGTCTCTTCAAGGAGGACGCTTCCGACATGAAGGCCGTCGTGATGGCCGGTGGCGAAGGCACCAGGCTTCGCCCCATGACCTCGAGCATGCCCAAGCCGCTCCTGCCGGTGGCAAACCGGCCGATCATGGAGCATGTGCTGAGACTGCTCAAGCGGCACGGGCTCACCGAGACCGTGGTGACCGTGCAGTTCCTCGCCTCCCTCGTCAAGAACTACTTCGGGGACGGCGAGGAACTCGGCATGGAGCTCACCTACGCCAATGAGGAAAAGCCACTCGGCACCGCGGGCAGCGTCAAGAATGCCGAGGAGGCGCTCAAGGACGATGCCTTTCTGGTGATCTCCGGAGACGCCCTCACCGATTTCGACCTCACCGACCTGATCCGTTTCCACAAGGAAAAGGGCGCTCTGGTCACCGTCTGCCTCACCCGGGTGCCCAATCCACTCGAATTCGGCATCACCATCGTCGACGAGAACGGCAGGGTCGAGCGCTTCCTGGAAAAACCCACCTGGGGCCAGGTCTTCTCCGACACCGTCAACACCGGCATCTACGTCATGGAGCCGGAGGTCTTCGACTACGTCCAGGCCGACGTCCCCGTCGACTGGTCCGGCGATGTCTTCCCCCAGCTGATGAAGGAAGGCAAGCCGATCTACGGCTATGTCGCCGAGGGCTACTGGGAGGACGTCGGCACCCACGAGAGCTATGTCAAGGCACAGGCCGACGTCCTCGAGGGCAGAGTCGACGTCGACATAGACGGATTCGAGATCTCGCCGGGCGTCTGGGTCGCCGAAGGCGCCGAGGTCCACCCCGACGCCGTCCTCCGCGGGCCGCTGTACATCGGCGACTACGCAAAGGTCGAAGCGGGCGCCGAGATCCGCGAGCACACCGTCGTGGGCTCCAACGTCGTGGTCAAGAGCGGAGCCTTCCTCCACAAGGCCGTCGTCCACGACAACGTCTATGTCGGCCAGCAGAGCAATCTGCGGGGCTGTGTCATCGGCAAGAACACCGACATCATGCGGGCCGCCCGCATCGAGGACGGCGCCGTCATCGGCGACGAGTGCCTCGTCGGCGAGGAATCGATTATTCAGGGCAACGTCCGCGTCTACCCCTTCAAGACCATCGAGGCGGGCGCCTTCGTCAACACCTCGGTCATCTGGGAGTCCCGGGGCCAGGCCCACCTCTTCGGCACGCGCGGCGTCTCCGGCATCCTCAATGTCGAGATCACCCCCGAACTCGCGGTCCGGCTCGCCGGCGCGTACGCCACCACCCTCAAGAAGGGCTCCACGGTCACCACCGCCCGTGACCACTCCCGGGGCGCGCGGGCACTCAAGCGCGCGGTGATCTCCGCACTGCAGGCCAGCGCCATAGATGTACGGGACCTGGAGAACGTGCCGCTGCCGGTCGCCCGTCAGCAGACCGCGCGGGGCAGCGCGGGCGGCATCATGATCCGTACGTCGCCCGGTGTGCCGGACTCCGTGGACATCATGTTCTTCGACGAGCGCGGCGCCGACCTCTCCCAGGCGGGCCAGCGCAAGCTCGACCGGGTCTACGCCCGCCAGGAATACCGGCGTGCCTTCCCCGGGGAGATCGGCGACCTGTCCTTCCCCTCCAGCATCTATGACTCCTACACGGGCTCGCTGCTGAGGTCCGTGGACACCAGCGGGGTCGCCGAGGCCGGACTGAAGGTCGTGGTCGACGCCTCCAACGGCAGCGCGGGCCTTGTGCTGCCCAGCCTCCTGGGCCGGCTCGGAGTGGACGCGTTCACCATCAACCCGGGGCTCGACGAGTCCCGCCCGACCGAGACCGCCGAGGCCCGGCGCTCCGGGCTGGTGCGGCTGGGCGAGATCGTCGCCTCGGCACGGGCCGCCTTCGGAGTGCGCTTCGACCCGGTCGGCGAGCGGATCTCCCTCGTCGACGAACGCGGCCGCATCGTGGAGGACGACCGCGCCCTGCTCGTCCTCCTCGACCTGGTCGCCGCCGAACGCCGTAGCGGGAAGGTGGCCTTGCCGGTCACCACCACCCGCATCGCCGAGCAAGTCGCCGCGTACCACGGTACGCAGGTGGAGTGGACGACCACCTCGCCCGACGACCTGACCAGGGTCGGCCGTGCGGACACCACCATCTTCGGCGGGGACGGGCGCGGCGGCTTCATCGTGCCGGAGTTCAGCAGCGTCTTCGACGGCACGGCCGCCTTCGTCCGCCTGATCGGCCTGGTGGCTCGCACTCAGCTGACGCTCAGTCAGATAGACGCCAGGATTCCGCGGGCCCACGTGCTCCGTCGCGACCTGGCGACGCCGTGGGCGGTCAAGGGTCTGGTGATGCGCCATGTGGTCGAGGCCGCGGGCGACCGGTCGGTGGACACGACCGACGGCGTCCGGGTGGTCGAGGCGGACGGCCGCTGGGTGATGGTGCTGCCCGACCCGGCCGAGGCCGTGACGCACCTGTGGGCGGAGGGACCTGACGACGCCTCCGCACAGGCGTTGCTCGACGAGTGGTCGGCGGTCGTGGACGGCGCCGGGCGCTGAGCCGAAGGGCGGCCACCGAGGCATCGGGGGCCGCCGTCTCCTTCTTCCCGCATCCGGCACGCCGGTGGGGCCATTGGGAGACGGCGCCCCCGACGTGCGACGATGTGCGGCATGTCGCAGCAGCCCCCCGTTCGGAGGACGGCATCGCCGTCTCCGCGCCCCGATGCCTCCATGTCGCTGCTGACCAATGTGATGCACCACAGCCTCGACGAGGGATACGCCGAGGCGGCGGCCCGGCGGAAGGCCGCGGGCGACGAGGGGCTGCCGACCAGGCTGCGCGCCAAGTTGGGGCTTGCCGCCGCCCTGCTGCTCGCCGCGGTGGTGGTGACGCTGGGTGCGGCGCAGGCGCGGATATCGGCACCGACGCTGGCCAAGGAACGCCAGCAGCTCATCGACCGCATCAACAGGGAGTCCTCGGACGCCGACGCGCTGCAGAAGAACGTCGACGCCCTGCGGGACGCGGTCGGCAACAAGCAGCGTGACGTGCTGCAGAAGCACGGTGGGGACAGGGCGGAGCTGGTGGCCCTGCTCGCGGGCGCCACCGCCGTGCAGGGCCCCGGGGTCAAGCTGGTCGTGGACGACGCCAAGCAGACCAAGCAGAGCGGCGGTGGTGGTCCGCGCGAGAGCAGCGGCTTCTCCGACACGGGCCGGGTCCGTGACCGGGACATGCAACGCATCGTCAATGGCCTGTGGCAGTCCGGCGCCGAGGCGATCGCGGTGAACGGACAGCGGCTGACGGCGCTGTCCGCGATCAGGGCCGCCGGCGACGCCATACTGGTCGACAACAAGCCGCTGGTGCCGCCGTACACGGTGCTCGCGATCGGTGACGCGCAGCATCTGAGCGGCGCCTTCCAGACCAGCGCCGACGGTCTCTATCTGCGTGCCCTGCAGCAGAACTACGGGATCCGTTCCAGCATTTCCACCCAGAGCGAGGTACGGCTCCCGGCCGCGCCGAGCCTGATCGTACGTACAGCGAAGCCGCAAGGGGGTGCCGCGCCAGAGGGCGGCACCAACACAGGGAAGGGCACATCGTGATCGCCGTATTGGGCCTCGTCGTGGGAGTCGTGGTCGGACTTGTCGTCCGCCCCGTGGTGCCGACGGTGGTCGAGCCCTACCTCCCCATCGCCGTCGTGGCGGCGCTCGACGCGGTGTTCGGCGGCCTCCGGGCGATGCTGGACGGGATCTTCGACGACAAGGTGTTCGTCGTCTCCTTCCTGTCCAATGTGGTGGTGGCCGCGCTGATCGTGTTCCTGGGCGACAAGCTCGGCGTCGGCGCGCAGCTGTCCACCGGCGTCGTGGTCGTCCTGGGCATCCGCATCTTCTCCAACGCGGCCGCCATCCGGCGGCACATCTTCCGGGCGTGAGGCCGATGAGCACCGACGACACGCCCGAGGAGCCGACACCGGCCGACGAGCCGAAGCCGACCGGGAAGACCGGCAAGAAGAGCGAACCGGGCAAGCCCGACGAGGCTGCCGACCGGCCCGACACGGAACGGAAAGCCGAACAGAAGCCGGAGCGGAAGCCGGAGCCGGAGCGGAAAGCGGAACCCCCGGCCGGCGAGCCGGACGACGGCAAGGAGTCCGAGCCGCCGTCCGAGCCCGAGCCCGCGGCCGCACCGGAGGAAGGGGTGGCCGAAGCCAAGCCGTTGACGGGCCGTCAACGGCTGGTGAACGGCCTCTGGCCGCCGCGGCTGACGCGCGCCCAGCTCACGGTCGCCGTACTGCTCTGCGTACTCGGACTGGGCCTGGCCATCCAGGTACGTTCGACGAGCGACAACAGCGCGCTGCGCGGCGCCCGGCAGGAGGACCTCGTGCGCATCCTGGACGAGCTGGACAACCGCACCAAGCGCCTGGAGGACGAGAAGCGGCGCCTGGACAGCCAGAAGTCCGAACTGGAGAGCAGCTCCAACCAGGCCGCGGAGGCCCGTAAACAGACCGTGCAGAAGGAACAGCAGCTGGCCGTGCTCGCGGGTACGGTGGCGGCGCAAGGGCCCGGCATCGAGCTCACGGTGAGCGACTCCAAGGGGTCGGTCGAGCCGGACAAGCTGCTGGACACCATCCAGGAGCTGCGCGCCGCGGGCGCCGAGGCGATCCAGATCAACGATGTCCGGGTCACCGCGGACACATATTTCTCCGGTGCCGCGGGGAAGGTGGAGATCGACGGCAAGAAGGTCTCGCAGCCCTACGTGTTCAAGGTGATCGGCAGGCCGCAGGATCTTGAGCCGGCGCTGAACATCCCCGGTGGTGTGGTGCAGACCCTGGAGAAGGAGCAGGCGGGCGTCTCGGTCAACCGGTCTGAGAAGATCATTGTGGATGCCTTGCGCCCGGCGAAGCGGCCTGACTACGCTCGGTCGTCATCGCAGTGAGGCGGGCGGGCCCAGGGGCTTCGCGCGGAGGTCACGAGGTTGCGGGGGGTCGGCGCATCAAGTCGAGGGCGCGTGGTGGAAACTGTCTGTTGACCACGGACGTTGTATGGATGTCCGGGTCGGACGGTGAGTGCGTCGAGGGTTCGTCCTGCCCCACGGGCGGGTCTGTTTCGGTCAAGGGGAATCGCCCGTGAAGTTGTTTGCGAAGTTGTTCGGCAGAAGTGCACGCCGGGACGGTGGCAGCGGTTCCGCCCGCCACCGGGCGTCGCGCCCCGTGGAAGGCGGCGAAGGAGCCCAGGAAGGGCGTCCGTTGTTCCGGGATCAGGTGGATGTGCCCGGAGGGGACATTTCGGGAGGGTCCGGCGCGTCCGCTGTTGACCCTGCCGCGGCCGGACGCATAGGTTTCGGGGCACCAGCGACCTCAAGTGCGGGTGGAGGGTTTGCCTTGCCGGTGTGTACGAGGTGTGGCCATCGGAACGCCGAGGCCAGCCGGTTCTGCTCCAACTGTGGTGCGCCGCTGCGTCCCGGAGCCGTGGCGGAGCGGGCCTCCGAGACGACCTCGACCATCTCCATCTCCGGCCTCGAGGCGTATGACTCCGAGGCCACCGGCCAGACGCCGATCCCGACGCTCTCTCCCGAGGCGCAGGCGGCCGTCGACGCCCTTCCGCTGGGTTCGGCGCTGCTCGTCGTCCGCCGGGGGCCGAACTCCGGAAGCCGGTTCCTGCTCGACAGCGATGTGACGACCGCGGGCCGTCATCCGCAGAGCGACATCTTCCTCGACGATGTCACCGTCTCGCGGCGGCACGTGGAGTTCCGCCGCGGGCAGCACGGCGGCTTCACGGTCGCCGATGTCGGCAGCCTCAACGGCACCTATGTGAACCGTGAGCGCATCGACTCGGCGGAGCTCGCCAACGGCGACGAGGTGCAGATCGGCAAGTACCGGCTGGTCTTCTACGGCAGCCAGCGGGGCATCTGACCCTCCCCCGGACTCCGTCCGGGGGGACTCCCAGGGAAGGGCCATGCTGCGAACACCGTCAGGCGGTGCCGGTGCGTCCGGTGCCGCCGGAGTGGAGGGGCGGCCGGTGAGCATCGGCACGGTGCTCAATCTGCTGCGCGAGGAGTTCCCCGAGGTCACCATCTCCAAGATCCGTTTTCTGGAGTCGGAGGGCCTGGTCGAGCCCCAGCGCACGCCGTCCGGGTACCGGAAGTTCAGCGCGGAGGACGTGGAGCGGCTCGCGTACGTCCTGCGGATGCAGCGTGACCACTATCTGCCGCTCAGGGTCATCAGGGAGCACCTGGACGCGCTGGCCAGGGGCGAGCGTGTCCAGCTGCCCGTCCCCGGACAGCCCCAGGGCGCCGACGGCCCGGACGGCGTCGACGGTGGAGCGCGGGGCGTGGGGGGTGCCGTGGCGGCCTTCGAGCGGCCCACGGCCGCCCGGGTCGGCCGCGCGGAGCTCCTGGGCGCCGTCGGCGTCACGGAGAGTGAGCTGGCGGAGTGGGAGTCGTACGGCCTGCTCGTACCCCACTCGGACGGCGGATTCGACGCCGAGGCGGTCGATGTCGCCAAGCTGCTGACGGACCTGGGGCGGTTCGGCCTGGAGCCGCGGCACCTTCGCGTCATGAAGGCCGCCGCCGACCGCCAGGCGGGACTGGTCGAACAGGTGGTCGCACCGCTGCGCAGGCACCGTAATCCGCAGACCAGGGCGCACGCCGAGGCCACTGCGCGGGAGCTCGCGGCGCTGTCCGTACGCCTGCACGCGGCACTCGTACAGGCCGCCCTGCGGACGCGTTCGCACTGACCGGCGAGTGCCCGACTACCCAAACCTGCCGGGCACGTCCTAGGGTTGCTGTGTGAACGAGCTCGATGTCGTGGGTGTCCGGGTGGAAATGCCCTCCAACCAGCCGATCGTGCTCCTGCGTGAAGTGGGAGGCGACCGGTACCTCCCGATCTGGATCGGACCGGGGGAGGCGACGGCCATTGCCTTCGCCCAGCAGGGCATGGCCCCGGCCCGCCCGCTGACCCACGACCTTTTCAAGGACGTGCTGGAGGCGGTGGGCCAGGAGCTCACCGAGGTCCGCATCACGGACCTGCGCGAGGGCGTGTTCTATGCGGAGCTCGTCTTCGCCAGCGGGGTGGAGGTCAGCGCCAGGCCGTCCGACGCCATAGCGCTGGCGCTGCGCACCGGGACGCCGATCTACGGCAGCGACGGGGTGTTGGACGACGCCGGCATCGCCATTCCGGACGAGCAGGAGGACGAGGTCGAGAAGTTCCGTGAATTCCTCGACCAGATCTCGCCGGAGGACTTCGGCACCAACAGCCAGTGAGGCGTACGGCGCCCTTCGGGGGGCCGGGCGCGGCGCATTCGATTAGCCTTTCCCGGCGCCGGGATACGTAAAACCACTCTCTGGGTGATTATCACTCGGCGTGCCGAGTGTGGCGATCGTTGACGCGCCCCGGGTGACTGCCTACCGTCGAGAAGGCAGGTCAAGGACGGAGGTCGGCGTGAGAAGCATGGGCGACGGTACAGCGGTCGGCAATCCGTATCCGCTGTATGGGGGAACGGTCGAACAGCCCTCCCGTCATGCCGTCCCGGCGGCGGTCGGCGCACCGCAGGGGCCGGAAAGCGACAAGATCGGGTACCGGGGGCCGACGGCGTGTGCCGCGGCGGGCATCACCTATCGACAGCTCGACTACTGGGCGCGTACGGGCCTGGTCGAGCCGAGTGTGCGACCGGCCTACGGCTCGGGGAGCCAGCGGCTCTACAGCTTCCGGGACGTGGTCGTTCTCAAGATCGTCAAACGGCTGCTGGACACCGGGGTCTCCCTGCAGAACATCCGCACGGCCGTCCAGCACCTGCGTGCCCGCGGGGCGGGCGACCTCCCGCAGATGACGCTGATGAGCGACGGTGCGACGGTCTACGAGTGCACCTCGCCCGACGAGGTCGTCGACCTCCTCCAGGGTGGGCAGGGCGTCTTCGGGATCGCCGTCGGCGTCGTCTGGCGCGACGTCGAGGCCGTGCTCTCCCAGCTGCACGGTGAGCGCATCGACACGGGCGAGACCCTCATCGGCCACAATCCCGCCGACGAGCTGGCGCGGCGGCGCAACCGCGCGGGCTGACCCCCGCGACAGGACCCCCGCCCGACGCTCCGTCGCACGTCAGCGCGATTGTCAGTGGCGTGCGGGAACATCGGTGGTGTGAGAGCCGCACCCACGATCCTGCACCTGGACATGGACGCCTTCTACGCCTCGGCGGAGCAGGCGGCCAAGCCCAGTCTGCGCGGGAAGCCCGTGGTGGTCGGTGGGATCGGTCCGCGCGGAGTGGTCGCCACCGCTTCGTACGAGGCCCGCGTCTTCGGTGTCCACTCGGCGATGGCGACGGCCCAGGCACGTCGGCTGTGCCCCAACGCCGCCTATCTCACGCCCCGGTTCACGCTCTACCGCGAGGTGAGCGAGGTGGTCATGGGGCTGCTGCGGCGGCTCTCGCCGCTGGTGGAGCCGCTCAGCCTCGACGAGGCGTTCGTCGACCTGGAGGCGGGCGGCGTCGAGCCCGCCACGGCGGCGGTGCGGGCCGTGGGGGAGCGGCTGCGGAGCGATATCCGCGCGGCCACGGGGCTCAGTGGGTCCGTGGGGCTCGCCGGGTCGAAGATGCTCGCCAAAATCGCCTCGGAGCAGGCGAAGCCCGACGGTCTGTTCCTCATCGAGCCGGGCACGGAGTCGGCGCTGCTGGGCCCCATGTCCGTCCGCGTCATCCCCGGGGTGGGCCCCGCCACCGCCGAGACGCTGCGCCGCGCCGGGATCACCACCGTCGCGGAGACGGGCGAGGCCGGTGAGGCGGAGCTGGTGCGGCTGCTCGGCAAGGCCCACGGCGCGGGGCTGTACGCCCTGGCCACCGGCAGCGACGACCGGCCCGTCGTCGCCGAGCGGGACGCCAAGTCCGTATCGGTGGAGGACACCTTCGAGGAGGACGTGACCGACCGCGTCCGGGTCCAGCTGGAGCTCACCCGGCTCGCCGACCGCTGCGTCCAGCGGCTGCGGGCGGCCGGGCGCTCGGGGCGGACGGTCGTGATCAAGGTGCGGCGCTACGACTTCTCGACGCTGACCCGCTCCGAGACCCTGCGCGGGCCCACCGACGACCCGGGCGTGGTGCGCGAGGCCGCCGCCCGGCTGCTGGAGGGCGTCGACACGACCGCGGGGGTGCGGCTGCTGGGCGTCGGCGTCACGGGCCTCGCCGACTACACCCAGGAGGACCTCTTCGCCCAGGCCGCGAGCGAGGCGGCCGCTGCCGACGAGGAGACCCCGCAGACCGCGGGGGAGGAGCCGGAACGGCCCGCGGCCGCCGTCGAGGCGCCGGCGCGGCGCTGGCTGCCGGGGCTGGACGTCCGGCACGCCGAGTTCGGGGCGGGCTGGATCCAGGGCAGTGGCGTCGGCCGCGTCACGGTCCGGTTCGAGCAGCCCTGGTCCGAGCCCGGGAGGGTGCGCACCTTCGCCGTCGACGACCCCGCGCTCGAACCGGCCGATCCCCTGCCGCTGATACGGGCCGCTCAGCCCGCCGAGCCGTTGACCGTACCGAGCCCCTCCTCCGTCCGCCCGGAAGTGCCGGAGGAGTCCGTCCGTCCCGCTTCGACGCCCGGCGTGGAGGGGGTGTCCCCGGCCGGGAGGGCGAGCCCGTAGTGGCGGTAGAGCTGGAGCTCCTGCTCGGGGGAGAGATGGCGGCCGACGCCGAAATCGGGGGCGTCCTTGATCAGAGCGCGCTCGTACGGGATGCGCAGCGTGTCGCCCACGACCTCGCTGGGGACCAGCGGCACGAAGGCGTCCCGGCTGAACAGGCCGGTGCGCACGGCCGCCCACTCGGGTTCGCCGGTCTCGTCGTCGAGGTACACCTCGTCCACGGTGCCGATCTTCATGCCGTCGCGGTCGAACGCCTTCCGGCCGATGAGATTCCGCGGATCGATATCGGTCTGCACCGTTCCTCCCATGGTTCGCGCATGCCCCCGGCCGCCTCGGCAGGGCCCCGAACACCTCCCGGAACACCTCTCGACACCAACGAAAAGGCACAAAGCGGGAACCGGCCACTCGAGGGATCGCCCCCTACCTGCGCTGGTAGGCTGGCGAGTGGCCGCAGACCCCGTGCGGGAGAGTCCTCCGAGAGCCCTGACGGGCTTTTGCGGGGGCGCCGAAGGAGCAAATCCTCCCCGGAATCTCTCAGGCACACGTACCGCATGGACGAGGTCACTCTGGAAAGCAGGGCGGGCCCAGGTCAGGCACAACGCCGGAGCCCGTCCTCACCGACGGTGAAAGCCGGGCCGCTGCCCGGTGAAGCTCTCAGGTTGAGATGACAGAGGGGGAGGCCGTCCGGGTACCCGCGCCGTGGTACCCCTCGCAGGTCGAAACGACCAGGAGGCCTCCGCAGATGACAGCCCACCGCATCTCCCTTTCCGACCTGGAGCGCGGCACGCCCTTCGAGCGCCGCCACATAGGCCCCGACAGCGCTGCCCAGGCCAAGATGCTCGCCCAGGTCGGATTCGGCTCCCTCGACGAACTCACCGACGCCGCCGTGCCGGACGTGATCAAGAGCACCGAGGCGTCGGCCCTGCCCGGGGCCCGCAGCGAGGCGGAGGTCCTCGCCGAACTCCGCGCGCTCGCCGGCCGCAACCAGGTCCTCGCCCAGATGATCGGGCTCGGCTACTACGGCACCTTCACCCCGCCGGTGATCCTCCGCAACGTCATGGAGAACCCGGCCTGGTACACCGCCTACACGCCCTACCAGCCGGAGATCTCCCAGGGCCGGCTGGAGGCGCTGCTCAACTTCCAGACCGTCGTCGCCGACCTCACCGGGCTGCCCACCTCGGGCGCCTCCCTGCTCGACGAGGGCACCGCCGCCGCCGAGGCCATGGCGCTCTCCCGCCGCGTCGGCAAGGTCAAGCAGGGCGTCTTCCTCGTGGACGCCGACACCCTGCCGCAGACCGTCGCCGTCATCCGGACCCGCGCCGAGCCGACCGGGGTCGAGGTCGTCGTCGCCGATCTGTCCGGGGGCATCCCGGAGGAGATCGCCGAGCGCGGTGTCTTCGGCGTCCTGCTGCAGTACCCCGGCGCCTCCGGTGCCGTACGCGACCTGCGCCCGGTCGTCGAGCGCGCCCACGAGCTCGGCGCGATCGTCACCGTCGCCGCCGACCTGCTCGCCCTCACCCTGCTCACCTCGCCCGGTGAGCTCGGCGCGGACATCGCGGTCGGCACGACCCAGCGCTTCGGCGTGCCCATGGGCTTCGGCGGTCCGCACGCCGGATTCATGGCCGTCCGCGAGCAGTTCGCCCGCAGCCTCCCCGGCCGCCTCGTCGGTGTCTCCGTCGACGCCGACGGCAACAAGGCGTACCGCCTGGCCCTCCAGACACGCGAGCAGCACATCCGCCGCGAGAAGGCCACCAGCAACATCTGCACCGCCCAGGTGCTGCTCGCCGTCATGGCCGGCATGTACGCCGTCTACCACGGTCCCGACGGCCTCGCCTCGATCGCCCGGCGCACGCACCGCTACGCCACGCTGCTCGCGGCGGGGCTGCGGGCCGGTGGCGTCGAGGTCGCGCACGGCTCGTACTTCGACACCCTGACCGTGAGAGTCCCGGGCCGGGCCGCCGAGGTCGTCACCGCCGCCCGCGGGCGCGGCGTCAACCTCCGGCAGGTCGACGCCGACCTGGTCGGGATCGCCTGCGACGAGACCACCACCCGCGAGCTCGTGACGGCCGTGTGGTCGGCGTTCGGGGTGGACGCCGACATCGAGGCGCTGGACGCCGCGACCCCGGACGCGCTCCCCGAGGGCCTGCTGCGCGCCGACGACTACCTCACCCACCCGGTCTTCCACGAGCACCGCTCCGAGACCGCGATGCTGCGCTACCTGCGCAGCCTGGCCGACCGGGACTACGCCCTGGACCGCGGCATGATCCCGCTCGGCTCCTGCACCATGAAGCTCAACGCCACCACCGAGATGGAGCCGGTCACCTGGCCCGAGTTCGCCGCGCTGCACCCCTTCGCGCCGGTGGAGCAGGCCGGTGGCTATCTCACGCTGATCACGGAGCTGGAGGAGCGGCTCGCCGAGGTCACCGGCTACGACAAGGTCTCCATCCAGCCGAACGCGGGCTCCCAGGGCGAGCTCGCGGGTCTGCTGGCCGTCCGGGCCTACCACCGCGCCAACGGTGACGAGCAGCGCACCGTCTGTCTCATCCCGTCCTCCGCGCACGGCACCAACGCCGCCAGCGCCGTGATGGCCGGGATGAAGGTCGTCGTCGTCAAGACCGGCGAGGACGGCGAGGTGGACGCCGACGACCTGCGCGCGAAGATCGCGCAGTACGCGGACGAGCTGGCCGTGCTGATGGTCACCTACCCCTCCACACACGGCGTGTTCGAGGAGCACATCAGCGACATCTGCGCGCTGGTGCACGACGCGGGCGGCCAGGTCTACGTGGACGGGGCGAACCTCAACGCCCTGGTGGGCGTGGCCAAGCCGGGCCGGTTCGGCGGCGACGTCTCGCACCTCAACCTGCACAAGACCTTCTGCATCCCGCACGGCGGCGGTGGCCCGGGCGTCGGCCCGGTCGGCGTCCGCGCGCACCTCGCGCCCTACCTCCCCAACCACCCGCTGCAGCCGGCCGCGGGCCCGGCCACCGGCGTCGGCCCGATCTCGGCGGCACCCTGGGGCTCCGCGGGCATCCTGCCGATCTCCTGGGCGTACGTCCGGCTGATGGGCGGCGAGGGGCTCAAGCACGCGACCCAGGTCGCGGTGCTCGGCGCCAACTACATCGCCAAGCGGCTGGAGCCGCACTACCCCGTGCTCTACACCGGTCCGAACGGGCTGGTCGCGCACGAGTGCATCGTGGACCTGCGGCCGCTGACGAAGGCGACCGGCGTGACCGTCGACGACGTCGCCAAGCGCCTGATCGACTACGGCTTCCACGCGCCCACGATGTCGTTCCCGGTGGCCGGCACCCTGATGATCGAGCCGACGGAGAGCGAGGACCTCACCGAGCTGGATCGTTTCTGTGCGGCGATGATCGCCATCCGCGCCGAGATCGAGAAGGTCGGCTCTGGCGAGTGGCCGCAGGACGACAACCCGTTGCGGAACGCCCCGCACACCGCCGCCTCGGTGACCGGCGCGTGGGAGCACCCGTACAGCCGTGAGGAGGCCGCGTACCCCGCCGGGGTGTCCGCGGACAAGTACTGGCCGCCGGTGCGGCGCGTCGACGGCGCGTACGGCGACCGCAACCTGGTCTGCTCCTGCCCTCCGCTGGAGGAGTACGAGAACTGAGCCGGTGCGGGGGCCCGGTGCGGTGACGGCCGGGCCCCGTGCGGGAACGAAGAGGGGCCGGTTCGGCGACTGCGCCGGGCCGGCCCTTTTGGTGCGTGACGTGCGTGACGTGCTGTGCGCCCTGTCCGTACAGCGCGCTCCGTTCTGCTGCCGCGGTCAGGCAGCCGTCACCACATGACCGCTGTCCAGCGGCCGGTGCGGGGCGATGATCTGCCCGTCCGGCAGCAGCTCACCGGTGTCCTCGAAGCAGAGGACGCCATTGCACAGCAGACTCCAGCCCTGTTCCGGGAAGTGCGCCACGAGGTGGGCGGCTTCCCTGTCGGCGGAGTCGGCTGAGGGGCACGTGGGCTGGTGCTGGCACATGGGGAGGTTCTTTCGCTGTGATGTGGTGGCTGTCCTGCGGCTCGATGCTGTGGTCATGCCGCCCCCCGTTGGCGAATAGGTTGGTCGATACCAGTGTTGCCCCACGGGCGCGATTCCGCAGGGATTTCCCGGCAGCGCTCCTCTCCCGATGAGGACGCGTCACCCGTGCGGGCGGTTGCCGTCAACAGGACGGCCTCTTCGGGGGATTCGGGCTGGCCGCCCCGGGCTAGTCCGGGAGGGTGAGCGCGGCGGTACGCCCCGTGGCCGCCGTGGCCACGGGGCGTGTCCGGTCCGCTGCGGAACGCCGTTCAGGCCGAGGTCCTGAGCAGGGGCGACGGGGTGAGCCGGTGGGTGAGCACCGACAGCAGTTCGGTGAACCGGTGCGCGCGGTGCGCGGCGATGCCGGGCGGCGCGGGCGCGAGCGGCACCAGCAGGTCGCCGGGGCCCGGCAGCCCGGACGCGGCGTCGGCGGTGAGGTCGCCGTGCAGCCAGAGGGTGAGCATGTAGAGCTCGGGCACGGAGAGCAGCCGCGGCTGGTACGGCGTCGGCAGCGCCTCCGCCTGGCGCAGCGCCAGTTCGGTGGAGGCGAGGTACGGGCCCTCGAAAAAGTGGGAGAAGGTCCAGCCGTCCGCGGTCGGCGCCGTCTCGCCTGCGGCCACCGCGCGCTCGGCCCCCCGGATCAGGAACCGCCAGCCGGTGAGCCGGGTCCTGGGGGTGCCGCCGCGCGTGGTGACCTGCTCCAGGACGTGGACGGGCAACGGGAGTTCGGGGGTCAGCGGTCCTTGCGCGGACCGCAGGGAAGGGGTGCGGGCCTCGCGCACGGCGGTGGGGGAGCCGAGGGCGGTGAGGACGCTGAGCAGGGCGGGCGCGGGAGCGGGGAGGGCGTGCAGCGGCATGGTGGGTCGCCTCTCACTTCGGAGACACGTGGTGCGGGGCAGGTGCGGACGACGCTGTCGGCGTGCGGGGTCAGAGGGGGGCCGGGGACCGTACCGACTGCCGGGGCCGGGGCGCTGCTCTCTGCCTTGTCCCGGAGTTTATACGACACGTGTTCACATGGTGTTTCGGCTAGCTGTCGCCGGTATTTCCTGCAAGAGGATTTCCGGTGGCTCCACGCAGGGGGATTTCGGTGATTCTGTGCCGAATTCCGTGGCCGCCACCTCGGGCTATTCACCGGACCGGGTAGGCCGGATCTCATCGGTGTTTATCACCAGCGCAATGCGCAAAACCGGAGTATTGCACCTTGCCGACGGAATGTGCCACGGCGCACACCTCGGACAGCCTACCGGGCATTGCCTGCCGACGTGGCGTTATCGATCACATCGGCTGGGCATCATCGACCGTGACGCGGGCGGCCGCTGCCGCGGGGGACCCAGGTGAGGAGGGCGCTGCGATGGGTGAGAAGCTGGTGGTGGAGGGGTTCGGCCCCGCCGACCGGCAGCGCCACAGGGACAAGCTCCGGCAGTGCCTCGACGTGCTGGCGCGGCTCCTGGCGGAGAAGCGATTCGACCGGCCCCGGAATCTTATGGGTCTGGAGATCGAGCTGAATCTCGCGGGGTCCGACGGGATGCCGAGCATGGTGAACGCCGAAGTGCTGAAACGTATCGCCAGTGGGGATTTCCAGACCGAGCTGGGCCGCTTCAACCTGGAAGTGAACATTGTGCCCCACCCGCTGTCGGGCCGGGTTCTCGACCAGCTCGCCGAGGAGTTGCGCACGGCCCTTTCCTATGCCGATCGCAAAGCCATGGAGGTCGATTCCGGAATCGTGATGATCGGTATTCTGCCGACTCTGGAGGACCGGCACCTGGTCTCCTCGAACCTCTCCGACGACCACCGCTACGCCCTCCTCAACGCGCAGGTGGTCGCCGCGCGGGGCGAGCACTTCACCATCGACATCGAGGGCGTGGAGCGGCTGACCTGCACCGCGGGCTCGATCGCCCCCGAATCCGCCTGCACCTCCGTGCAGTTGCACCTCCAGGTCACCCCGCGCCGGTTCGCCGCCGTGTGGAACGCCGCGCAGGTCGTCGCGGCCGCGCAGATCGCCGTCGGCGCCAACTCGCCGTTCCTCTACGGGCGGGAGCTGTGGCGCGAGTCCCGTCCGCCGCTGTTCGTCCAGTCCACCGACACCCGGTCGCCGGAGCTCGCGGCGCAGGGCGTCCGGCCGCGTACCTGGTTCGGCGAGCGCTGGATCGACTCGGCGTACGACCTCTTCGAGGAGAACCTGCGTTTCTTCCCGCCGCTGTTGCCCGTCTCCGGCTCCGAGGACCCGCTGCGGGTGCTGGAGGAGGGCGGGGTGCCCGAGCTGAACGAGCTGATCCTGCACAACGGCACGGTCTACCGCTGGAACCGGCCCGTCTACGGCATCGCCGACGGCGTACCGCACCTCCGGGTCGAGAACCGCGTGCTGCCCGCGGGCCCCACCGTCACCGACGTCATCGCCAACACCGCCTTCTACTACGGGATGGTCCGGGCGCTCGCGGAGGAGGCCCGTCCGGTGTGGACCCGGATGCCGTTCGGCGTCGCCGCGGAGAACTTCGACACCGCCTGCCGCCACGGCATCGACGCCTGGCTGCGCTGGCCGCGGGGCGGCCGCAACCAGGCGTCGGCGCGCGTCCCGGCCGTACGGCTCGTCCTGGAGGAACTGCTGCCGATGGCGGCGGCCGGGCTCGACGCGTGGGGTGTCGAACCGGCCGACCGCGACCGCTACCTCGGTGTCATCGAGGGGCGCTGCCGCAACCGGACGAACGGCGCGTCCTGGCAGGCGGCCACCTACCACCGCGCGCTGGAGCGCGGGCTGGGGCGGGAGAAGGCGCTGGCCGCCACGACGCGTCGCTATTGCGAACTGATGCGGACGGGAGAGCCGGTGCACCTCTGGCCGGCCGGACCGGGGGACTGACCGCACCGCGACAGGGCCCCGCTTTTTGGGGTGGGCCCGGCCGTCGGGCAAGCTGTGGGGACGGTTGCGGGCAACGCGGAGCGGAGAGACGTCGTGCGGCAGAGCGTGCGGGGAGAGGTCGGCACCCTGCCGGAGGTCCGGCCGGCGCTGCTGCGCAACGAGACGCTGATCGTGCTCGCGCTGTCGCTCGGGGCCAGCGCCGTATCGGCCCTGATCAGCTTTGTCGGCGCGGCCACCCGGCCCGGCGGGCTCAAGGAACAGGCCGCCCGGCTCAACGCCTCGCACGCCCCCGGCCGTCCCTGGCTGGACCTCGCGTGGCAGGTCTTCGGCATCGCGACCGCCCTGGTGCCCGTCTTCCTCGTGGCCCACCTGCTGCTCCGCGAGGGCGCGGGCCTGCGGGCCATCGGCTTCGACCGGCGGCACCCGGGCCCCGACCTCGCCCGGGGCACGGCGGTCGCGGCGGCCATCGGCGGCACCGGGCTGCTCTTCTACCTCGGTGTACGGGCCGCGGGCTTCAACCTCACCGTGGTGCCCGAGTCGCTGCCCGACGTGTGGTGGAAGCTCCCGGTGCTGATCGCCTCGGCCGTGCAGAACGCCGTGCTGGAGGAGGTCGTGGTCGTCGGCTACCTGCTGCGCCGCCTCGGGCAGTTGGGCTGGACACCGGCGGCCGCCCTGGCGGCGAGCGCCGCGCTGCGCGGCTCGTACCACCTGTACCAGGGCATCGGCGGGCTCATCGGCAACATGGTGATGGGCGTCGTCTTCGTGCTGCTCTACCGGCGCTGGGGGCGGGTCGGGCCGCTGGTCGCCGCGCACGCCCTGATCGACATCGTGGCCTTCGTCGGCTACGCGCTCCTCGCGGGCAAGGTGGGCTGGCTGCCCACCGCCTGACCCGCGCACGCGCCCGCGGCCCGCCCGCCGCGCCCGGCCTACGCGAGCAGCTCCCCGTCGATGACGGTGACGGCGGTGCCGGTCAGCAGTGTGCGGTCGCCGCGCAGCTCCGTCCGTACGAGCCCGGTGCGCGCCGACGCCTGAAGTCCCGTCAGGCCGGGGCGCCCCAGCCGGGCGGACCAGAACGGCGCGAGCGCGGTGTGGGCGCTGCCGGTGACGGGGTCCTCGTCGACGCCGACGTTGGGGAAGAAGCAGCGCGAGACGTAGTCGTAGCCGCGCGCGGGGTCCTCGGCGGCCGCGGTGGCGATGATGCCCCGGCGCGAGTACCTGCCGAGCGCCGCGGTGTCCGGGGCGAGCGCCCGTACCGCCTTCTCGTCGGCGAGTTCCACGAGCAGGTCGCCGATGTGCGGGCTCGTGTCGCAGGCGCCGAGCGGCTCGGCGCCCAGCGCGGCCGCGACGCCGTCGGGGACGGCGGTCGGGGTGAGCGACGAGGTCGGGAAGTCGAGGGTGACCGACCCGTCCTCGTGCGCGGTCGCCGTGAGGATGCCGCAGCGGGCGGTGAAGCGCACGGTGCCGGTGGCGGCGCCGGTCGTGTGCAGGACGTGCGCCGTGGCGAGCGTGGCGTGGCCGCACATGTCGACCTCGGTGGCGGGGGTGAACCAGCGCAGCGCCCAGTCGGCGTCGCCGCCCTCGGGCAGCCGGTGGGCGAACGCGGTCTCGGAGAGGTTCACCTCGGCGGCGATCCGCTGGAGCCGGGCGTCGTCGGGGAAGGAACCGGAGTCGAGGAGCAGGACCCCGGCCGGGTTGCCGGCGAAGGGGCGGTCGGTGAAGGCGTCGACGATTCGTATCCGCATGGCGGGAACCGTAGGAGTCCGGCAAAGCCGCAGGCCAGAGCCAATGTGCAAAAACTGGACCGGGAGGCGTTGTCGTTCGGCATGTTCCGATATATCGTTGACGTATCGCGACCGATCAAAGATGGGAGGAACGTCATGTGGCGTTCACATGGACACGAACACCGCGGCCCGCGCGGTGCGGGTGACTTCGAGGGGCGGCGCGCCGCCTTCGGCCCCTTCGGGCCGGGCTTCGGCGGTCCGCCGTTGGGCGGACCGCGGGGGCGGGGGCGCGGCGGCCCGGGAGGGAGGGCGCGGCGCGGTGACGTGCGCGCGTCGATCCTGGCGCTGCTGAAGGACCGGCCGATGCACGGCTACGAGATGATCCAGGAGATCGCCGAGCGCAGCGGCGGGGCCTGGAAGCCGAGCCCCGGGTCGGTCTACCCGACGCTCCAGATGCTGGAGGACGAGGGTCTGATCGAGAGTGCGAGCGAGGGCGGCAAGAAGCTGTTCACGCTCACCGAGGCGGGCCGCACGGAGGCGGACGCGGGTTCGCAGACGCCGTGGGAAGAGGTCGGCCGAGGGGTCGACTGGGAAACGATGCAGGAGATCCGGCAGGCCGGGTTCGGGCTGATGGAGGCCTTCGGGCAGGTCTGGAAGACCGGCAGCAAGGAGCAGAAGCAGAAGGCGCTGGACGTCATCAACGAGTCCCGCAAGAAGCTGTACCTGATCCTCGCGGACGAGGGCTGAGCCGGATGCCGGACGGGCCGGTTGCCATGGCCCGTCCGGCATTTCGCGCGCCGCCGCCCCTGACGCCGTCCCGCCGCCGGTCCTCCTCAAGGAGGAGGACATCGGCGGGCGCGCCCAACTCTCGTCGGATGCGCGAATGCTTCCCGCCGGGGATGCCCCCGCGGCCCTGTTCCTGGTGGGGTGGAAGGGTGCAAAGCCGTACATGTGACAGCGGACCGGCCGGCACCGCCTGCGCGGACCGGTTCAGCACCGAGCTGACCTCGGCGGCCGCCGGTGCCCGCAGGCGGGCCGTGCGCGACGGGGACCGCCAGGTCGACACCGCCCACCTGCTGCACACGCTCCTCGAAGCGGACCCCGAGGCGTGCCGGGCCCTGGACGGCGCCGGTACGGGCGCGGTGGTACGGCTGCTCGGCTATCTCGTCCAGCGGACCATCGGCTACGGGCTGCGGTGGAGCGGCACCGTGGAGGACTCCGGCGCGCTGCCCGTGCTCCCGGCCGGGCGGGCCCCCGGCTGGTCGCCCGCCGCGGCCGCCGCCATGGAGGGGGCTCTCGTCCGGGCCCGCGCGCGGGGTGCGG
This sequence comes from Streptomyces sp. NPDC002537, assembly GCF_053594975.1. Taxonomy (NCBI): domain Bacteria; kingdom Bacillati; phylum Actinomycetota; class Actinomycetes; order Kitasatosporales; family Streptomycetaceae; genus Streptomyces; species Streptomyces sp. NPDC002537. The sequence continues at coordinate 7,145 of NZ_JBSFWT010000093.1, read as the reverse complement.
ACCGCGCGGAAGGAGTGGACCTGCTCGCCGCGCTCGCCCGCGCCGACGGCAGCCGGGCCGTGGAGGTGCTGCGCCGGGCCGGGGTCGACCCCGGCCCGCTCGCCGCCCGCCTCGATGCCGTCGCCTGCCGCGAGTGGCCGGACCCTTGTCATGAGTGAAGCGGATTCTTGTCATGAGTGAAAAGGGTGACAGTCATGTCGGCGGCTGACATGCTGACCGCATGCAGACGTCTCGGGGGAGAAGCGCCGGACTCGGCCTGGCCGTGGTCTCGGCGCTCGCGTACGGCGGATCGGGTGTCGCGGCCAAGCCGTTGATCCAGGCGGGCCTCGATCCGCTCCATGTCGTATGGCTGCGGGTGGCCGGGGCCGCGCTGGTGCTGCTTCCCGTCGCCTGGCGCCAACGCGCCCTGGTGGCCCGCCGTCCCGCGCTGCTCGCCGGGTTCGGCCTGCTGGGCGTCGCCGGCGTCCAGGCCTGCTACTTCGCGGCGATCTCCCGTATCCCCGTGGGCGTCGCCCTGCTCATCGAATACCTCGGGCCCGCGCTGCTGCTCGGCTGGGTGCGCTTCGTCCAGCGGCGCCCGGTGAGCCGGGCCGCGGCCGTGGGCGTCGTCCTCGCCGTGGGCGGCCTCGCCTGTGTGGTGGAGGTGTGGTCCGGGCTGGGCTTCGACGCGTTGGGCCTGCTGTTCGGCCTCGGCGCCGCCTGCTGCCAGGTCGGCTATTTCGTGCTGGCGGACCATGGTTCCGGCGGTGCGGAGCCCGCCGATCCGGTCGGTGTCATCGCCTACGGGCTGCTGGTCGGCGCCGCTGTCATGACCGTTGTCGCACGCCCCTGGGGCATGGACTGGACGGTGCTGGCCGGGTCGGCCGAGATGCGGGGGAGCCGGGTGCCCGCCGTGCTGCTGCTCGCCTGGATCGTGCTGATCGCCACCGTCGCCGCCTACCTCACCGGCGTGCTCGCGGTGCGACGGCTGTCGCCGCAGGTGGCCGGGGTGGTCGCGTGTCTGGAGGCCGTCGTCGCCATCGTGCTGGCCTGGGTGCTGCTGGGCGAGGAGCTCTCCGCGCCGCAGATCGTGGGCGGGGCCGTGGTGCTGCTGGGCGCCTTCATCGCGCAGAGCTCCACGCCCAAGGCGGCCGCGCCCGAGCCGGTGGCCAGGGGCGAGGGCGTCCCGGCCGCCGCCGAAGGGGAGTTGTCCACCGGAACCCGGCCCGCATAAGGTGCTGATCATGCCGATGACCGTTCTGCCGCCTCCCGCCGCGTAACGCGGGCGGCCGCTCCCGGAGGACCGGGGCCCGGGGTGGGACACCCCGGGCCGATCGCCGCTGCCCGCACAGGCGACCACGCGATCACCTCGTCTTCCGCGGGAGAACAGTCATGCCTCGATCCGTTCCGTCTTCCTTTCCGTCCCGCCCTTCCCCGGACGGGAGTCCGGGCGGGAATCCCCGCCCCGCCCAGGGACTTCCCGTCCGCCGGGGGCTCCTCTGCGTCGCCTTCGCGGCGGCCTCCTGGGGAACCACGGGTGCCACCGCCGACCTGGTCATGGGCGACAGCGGGCTCGGCCCCGTCGCACTCACCTTCTGGCGCACGGCCGGCGGCCTCGTACTCCTGCTGCTGGCGCGGGCGTTGCTGTCGCGCCGCGCGGGCCGGGCGGACATACGCGCCACCCGGCCGTACGAGCCGCGGCCGCGCCGCCTGGCCCGCCTGCTCGTCACCGGCGCCGGGCTCACCGTTTTCCAGGCCGCCTACTTCGCGGCGGTGGCGGGGACGGGTGTCGCCGTCGGCACCGTCGTCACCCTGGGCGCCGCGCCGGTGCTGGTGGCGCTCGGCGGCCGGGTGTTCATGGGGGAACGGCTCGGTGCGGGCGGCCGGTCGGCGGTGTCCGGCGCGTTCGCCGGGCTGGCCGTGCTGATGCTCGGCAACGGCGGCACGGGCACCGTGCGCCCGGCCGGCGTGGCGCTGGCGCTGCTCTCCGCCGCCGGATACGCCCTGCTCACCCTCTACGCTCGCCACTCGGGCCGCGAGGGGCGGGCCGCCGACCCGTTCACCACGACGCTGACGTCCTTCGCCGTCAGCACGGTGTGCCTGCTGCCGCTCGCGGCCGCCGAGGGCCTCTGGCCGCACACCCGTGAACTGGCCCGCACGCTGGGGCTGATGGCGTACCTGGTGGCCGTGCCGACCGCGCTCGCCTACGCGCTGTTCTTCGCGGGGCTCGTGGTCGTACGGGCCACGACGGCCACGGTGATCACCCTGCTGGAGCCGGTCACGGCGGCCGTCATCGCGGTGCTGCTGCTCGGCGAGCGCCTGACCGCCGCGACCGCGCTGGGCACGGCGGTGCTGCTGTCCGCCGTGGCGGGGCTGGCCGTCGCCGAGGCGCGCGGCCCGGCGGCCGCGGTCAGCGGGCGGTGACGTAGTCGGGCACGGCTATGCCCGGAGCCAGGTCGTCGGCGGGCACCGGGGTGCCGTAGGCGGTGGTCACGGGGACGACGCCGCTCCAGTGGGGGAGCGCGAGATCCTCCGCGTCGTCCCCGGGGCCCGCCGCGCGGACCTTCGCGGAGACCTCGGTGAGGTCGACGCGCAGTACGGCCGTCGCGGCGAGCTCCTTCGCCGTCGGCGGCCGGGAGTCGGCGGACCGGCCCGGCACGGCCTGGTCCACCAGGGCGTCGAGCGCGGTGCGCAGTTCGCCCTCGTCGGTCACCTGCCGGGCGGTGCCGTGCACCACGACCGAGCGGTAGTTGAGCGAGTGGTGGAACGCGGAGCGGGCCAGCACCAGGCCGTCGAGGTGGGTGACGGTCAGGCAGACGGGCAGGCCGGGGCCCTCCTGCCCGCCCGCGGCCCGCAGCGGACGGGAGCCGGTCGAGCCGTGCACGTAGAGGCGCTCGCCGACCCGGCCGTAGAGCGTCGGCAGGACGACCGGCGCGCCGTCGCGCACGAAGCCGAGGTGGCAGACGTAGCCCGCGTCGAGGATCGAGTGGACCAGCTCACGGTCGTAGGAGGCGCGGTCGCGGTAACGGGTCGGGGTGGTCCGCTCGGTTCGCTCGTACGCGGCGGGCGTGACGGGTGCGGCAGGTGTGGCGGATGCGGTGGACATGGCCGAAGTCGTGGGAACTGCCATGGCGAACTCCATTGCACTAGTGCATACTTGTCTTTGTGCTAGGAGAGTATCGGATCGAAGGACGCCGCGCAGCGGACATTTCCACGAGCGTGGAGCGGGCCGTCGGGGCGGGGCTGCTCGCCCCCGGCGAACTCCTCCCGCCCATCCGCGAGTTGGCCGTCGAGCTGGACGTCAATCCCAATACGGTCGGGGCCGCCTACCGCATCCTGCGGGAGCGGGGCGTGATCGAGACGGCCGGGCGGCGGGGCAGCCGCGTGCGCCACCGCCCCGCCACCGCCCCGCGCGAGCTGATCCGCGTGGAGGCGCCCGAAGGCGTGCGGGACGTCTCCACGGGCAACCCCGACCCGGCGCTGCTGCCCCCGCTCGGCGAGGCGCTCGCCGCCGCGGCCGCGCGGGCCGCCGAGCGCCCGGTGCTCTACGGGGCCCCGGCCGTGGACACCGAGCTGGAGCGGACGGCCCGCGCCGCCTTCGCCGCGGACGGTGTGCCGGAGGGCCCGGTCACCGTCACCTCGGGGGCGCTCGACGCCATGGAGCGCGCCCTCGCCGCGCATCTGCGGCCGGGCGACGAGGTGGCCGTGGAGGATCCCGGCTGGGGCAGCCTCCTCGACCTCGTCGCGGCCCTGGGGCTGCGCCCCGTGCCCGTGCCGCTCGACGACGACGGCCCGCTGCCCGAGGAGACGGACCGGGCGCTGCGGCAGGGCGCGCGGGCGCTGATCGTCACCGACCGGGCGCAGAACCCCACAGGCGCGGCGATCGGCGAGGCCCGCGCCCGTGAGCTGCGCGCCGTCCTCGCGGGCCATCCGCAGGTCCTGCTGATCGAGGACGACCACGGCCACGGCATCGTGGACCTGCCCCTGCGGCCCCTCGCGGGCGCCACCGACCACTGGGTGGTGGTGCGTTCCGTCGCCAAGGCGTACGGCCCCGATCTGCGGCTCGCGGTGCTCACCGGTGACGCCGTCACCGTGGACCGGATGCGCGGGAGGCAGCGCCTCGGGCCCGGCTGGGTCAGTCACCTGCTGCAGGACGCGGTGGTGCACCTGTGGCACGCCGCCGCCGTGGACCCGGTGGCGGTCGCCGCGTCGTACGGGCGGCGCAGGGACGCCCTCGTCGGGGCGCTGCGCGAGCGCGGGATCGAGGCGCACGGCCGCAGCGGGATGAACGTCTGGCTGCCGGTGCCCGACGAGACGGCGGCCGTCGCGCGACTGCTGCACGCGGGGTGGGCGGTGGCGCCCGGCGCCAGGTTCCGGCTCGCCTCGCCGCCCGCCGTGCGGCTGACCGTGTCCCCGCTGGCCATGGACGAGATAGGGCCGGTCGCGGACGCGCTGGCGTCGGCGACCGGCCCTGTTCCCGCGGGGCGGCACGGGCGTTACGACTGAACGCCCCCGGGCTGAACGCCCTTGGGATCAGCTCCCGTCGGTCTTCGGCCGGGCCCTGCTCTGGGTGAGCGCCGCACCGGCCAGCACGATCACCGCGCCGACGGGGGTGTTCCAGGCGAGCCGCTCGCCGAGGAGGGCGACGCCCGCCACGGCGGCGACGACCGGCGTGAAGTACGTCGTCAGGGTCGCGGTCGTCGGCCCGACCTCCGCCACCAGTCCGTACTGGACGAGGAAGGCGACTCCCGTGCCCAGCGCGCCCAGCGCGAAGACCGCCAGCACCGACGCGGTGGGAAAGGAGGTCGGCAGCGGGCTGCACAGCGGGGCGACGACGGCGAGCTGCACGGTGCCGAGGAGCAACTGCCCGCCGGCCGTCGACAGATGAGAGTGCCCGGTCGAGGAGAGGGTGCGCCGGACGTAGATCCAGCCGACCGCGTAGCTGGCGGACGCGACCAGTGCCATCGCGGTGCCCGCGGGGTCCTGGCCGGAGAAGCCCTGCCAGACGCCGAGCACGGTGAGCACGCCGAGGAAGCCGATGCCGAGCCCGGCGAAGCGGCGCCGGGTGGGCCGGTCCTCGGACAGCGCCACCATCGAGAGCACCATGCCCCACAGCGGGGTCGTGGCATTGCAGATGCCCGCGAGCGTGGAGGGGATGCTCAGCTCGGCGTAGGCGAACAGCGTGAAGGGGAGGGCGTTGAGCAGGAACGCCGCGACGGCGAGATGCCCCCAGACGCGGGCGCCGCGCGGCAGCCGCTCCCGCTTCACGGCCAGTGCCACGCCGAGCACGGCGGTGCCGGACAGCATGCGCCCCAGCGAGACGTACAGCGGGGCGAAGCCGTCGGTGCCCACCTTGATGAACAGGAAGCTGAATCCCCAGATGAGGGCGAGCGCGGCGAACCGGATCCGCCAGTCCACGGCCGGGCGGTCCCGCTGACCGGGGGTGTCCGGCGGTGCGGAGTGTGAAGTGGTGACCGTCGTGCGGGAAGTGGAGGCGGAGGTGGTGGTGCTCATGGGCACAACAATGACCTGCCTTATGTATTAGAACAAGCAAGTAAAAATGCGCACTACCGCTTAGCATTGCTTACATGTTGAACCTGGACCGTCTGCGTACCCTCAGCGCCGTCGCCCGCCACGGCTCCGTCAGCGGTGCGGCCGACGGGCTGCACCTGACGACCTCCGCCGTCTCGCAACAGCTCGCCAAGCTGGAGCGGGAGACCGGCCAGCAGCTGCTGGCCAAGCAGGGGCGCGGAGTGCGCCTCACCGACGCCGGCCGGCTCCTCGCCGACCACGCCTCGCGGATCCTCTCCCAGGTCGAGCTCGCCCAGGCCGACCTGGAGGCCCAGCGCGGCCAGGCCGTCGGCGAGCTGCTGATCGACGCCTTCCCCACGGCGGCCCGCGGCCTCTTCCCGCTCGCCCTCGCCAGACTGCGCGAGGCCCACCCCCAGTTGCGCGCGCGGCTGACCGAGCGGGATCCGGACACCGCCGTGCCGCGGGTGGTCCGCGGCGACATCGACGTCGCGGTCGTCCTCGACTGGTACAACAAGCCTCTGCCCATGCCGGACGGCCTCGCCAAGGCGCCGATCCTCGAGGACCCCGCCGACGTGGCCGTGCCCGCCGGCCACCCCCTCGCCGACCGGGACCAGGTCGACCTGGAGGACTTCGCCGACGACGAATGGATCTCCTGGCCCATCGGCGAGTTCTGCCACGACTGGCTGATGCTCACCCTGCGTGGCAAGGGCATCGAGCCCCGGATCTCCCACATGGCGGAGGAACACCCCACCCAACTCGCCCTGATCGCCGCCGGGCTGGGTGTCGGCGTCGCGCCCCGCCTCGGCAGGGGCCCCGTGCCCGACGGAGTGCGGGTCATCCCCGTACGGCACCCCATGCGCCGCCATGTGTACGCGGTCTGGCGCGCCGACGCGGACCGCAGGCCGTCGATCCGCGCGGCGGTCGAGGCGCTGCGCTCCGCCGGGGAGACGGTCTCCGAAGAGGCCTGAGCACCGCCGCCCTCAGGCCCGGGGCGGGTTCCCGGGCAGCTTGCGGAAGTCCCAGGATGCCACCGCCTCCGGCGCCAGGCGCAGCCAGGCGTGCCTGCCGTCGTGCGGCATGGCGGACAGGCCGAAGTACTTAGCGGCGAACAGGGCCTCCGGTGCGTCGAGTTCGGGGCACGGCAGTCCGGTGCGCGGCACCTCGCCGACGACACCGGCCACGCCGGACAGCTCGACGCCGCGCAGCTCCCCGTACTCCCGGCCGTCGTCGATCACGGCCGCCATGCGGGGGTCGCGGCGCAGGTCCGCCCAGCGGCGGCTGCGGACGAGGGAGTACAGCCAGAGGGCGTGGCCGTCCCAGGCGAACCACAGGGGGGTGGCGTGGGGGTGGCCGTCGGGGGTGGTGGTGGCCACTCGGCAGGTGCGTTGCTCTTCGAGGAAGGCGGTCAGTTCGGTGGGGGTCATGGTGAGGCGGCGGCCTCGTCGCCGGGTGGTGGCCATGGGGTGCCCTTCGCTTTACTGACGGAGTGTCAGGTTGCGGTGTTTCTCTTCCCCGGCCCCGCCCCTTCCCGAAACCGGGGGAGCCCCCCGGACCGGACAACGCGGCGAAGCCGTGTTGCGGGGTCCGGGGCGCAGCCCCGGTTTCCTTCTCCGCGCTTCGACGCGGAGGAGCTC
>NZ_JBSFWT010000092.1:0-28843 GCF_053594975.1 Streptomyces sp. NPDC002537 | reverse complement strand
AGCACCCGCAAGGAGGAGATCCTCCTCGGCAGCGAGGAGCTGGCGATCGTCTGGAAGCTCCGCCGGGTGCTGCACGCGCTCGACTCGCAGCACGCGGACCGCGCCGAGCTGGGCTTCCCGCCGGTGTCCAGGATGGCGTCGGTGGCCGGGCCGCCGGAGGCGGTCGCCGATCTGATCGCGTCGTCCGAACTGCCCGCCGGTACCGAGGTGCTGGGCCCGGTGCCGCTGCCGGTGACCGTGCCGGGCCGCCCGCGGCGCGCCGGCGACCCGCCGCCGGGGGAGCACTGGGAGCGGGCGCTGCTGCGGGTGCGCCCCGGTCAGGGCGGCGAGTTGGCGGCGGCGCTCAAGAAGGGCCGCGCGGCCCGGCTGGCCCGCCGCGACGGCGAGCCGGTGCGGCTGCGCATCGACCCGCCGGACATCGGCTGACGTCCGTACGGCCCGCTCTCGACGGCCGGTGCCGGCTCAGCCGTTGCGCGGGCCGGGGAACGCGGGGGGCCTCGGCTCCTCGCGCGCGACGGAGGGCTGGCCCGGCATCGTCCGGGCCGCGGGGACGACCGGCACGGCCGCCGGCTCCGCCGTGCGGACCGCCTCCGTGCCCTCCGCCGCGGCCTGCCCGGTGGACCGGCGCGCGCCGTAACGGCGGTGCACCGCCTGCTTGGTGACGCCCAGCGCCGAACCCACCGCGTCCCACGAGAAGCCCAGCGAGCGGTCGAAGTCCACCGCGGCCGTCACCAGCGTCTCGACGCTGTCCCGCAGCTCCTGCGCCAGCCGGACGGTCGGCGCGGGAGCCCGCCCGTAGACGACGAAACCGGCGGACGGGCCGGTGCGCCGGGGGCGGTAGACATTGCCGAGCTGGGCGGTGAGGGTGCGCAGGGCGTCCACCTGCCTGCGGACCCGCTCGATGTCCCGGACCAGAAGATGCAGGCTGGCCCGTGCCTGGGCGTCGTGGGTTGCGTGGTCGGCCATGAAGAAGCCTCTCGGACCGGCGGGGTAAAAGGACTAAAAAAGGGCGAGAGTTGACAACCAACGGAAGCGGGCCGCGACAGCGGCCCGTCTCGGTCAATCTCTCTTGACCACAACGCGCCACGGCCCGCCGGGTCACGGTATGGGGGCGCACATCCTCCGGAATGGGGCGCGGGACGGCCCGTACGCCCCCTGCACGTGAGGCCCCTAGACTGGTGGGCTGTTCCGTTCGGCGCTCGAGGAGAGGTAGTTCGTCACCCATGAGGCTCGTCTTCGCCGGTACCCCCGAGGTCGCCGTCCCCGCCCTCGACGCCCTGCTCGCCTCCGGCCGGCACGAGGTGGCCGCCGTGGTCACCCGGCCCGACGCCCCCGCCGGGCGCGGCCGCAGGCTGGTCGCCAGCCCCGTCGCCGAGCGCGCCGAGGAGGCGGGCATCGAGGTGCTCAAGCCCGCCAGGCCGCGCGACGAGGACTTCCTCGCCCGGCTGCGGGAGATCGCGCCCGACGCCTGCCCGGTCGTCGCCTACGGCGCCCTGCTGCCCAAGGCCGCGCTGGAGATCCCCGCGCACGGCTGGGTCAACCTGCACTTCTCGCTGCTGCCCGCGTGGCGCGGCGCCGCCCCCGTCCAGCACGCGATCCTCGCGGGCGACGAGGTCACCGGGGCCTCGACGTTCCTGATCGAGGAGGGCCTGGACTCCGGGCCCGTCTTCGGGGTGCTCACCGAGGAGGTCCGGCCCACCGACACCAGCGGCGACCTGCTGACCCGGCTCGCCTTCGCGGGTGCCGGGCTGCTCACGGCCACCATGGACGGCATCGAGGACGGCACCCTCAAGGCCGTGCCCCAGCCCGCCGAGGGCATCACCCTCGCCCCGAAGATCCAGGTCGAGGACGCCCGGCTGGACTGGTCCGCGCCCGCGCTGCGCGTCGACCGCGTGGTGCGCGGCTGCGCGCCCGCGCCCGGCGCCTGGACGCTCTTCCGCGGCGAGCGGCTCAAGGTGATGGCGGTCTCGCCCGCCCCCGGCCGCGACGGCCTCGCCCCCGGGGAGATCGCCGCCGCGAAGAACTCCGTGCACGTGGGCACCGGTTCGCACGCGGTGGAACTGCAGTGGGTGCAGCCGCAGGGCAAGAAGCCGATGGCTGCCGCCGACTGGGCGCGGGGAGTCCGGATCGCGGAGGGCGAGCGGCTCGGCTGACCGCTGCCGCGGCGGTCGCGCCTACGGGGGTGCCTCGTGCGGCCGGTGCGCGGCTGCGGGCCGTTGTGGCTGGTCGCGCAGTTCCCCGCGCCCCTTACGGGGCGCGTAAGGTGGGTTTTCCGTACCTCAGCACCCGGAGCACCTTTCGTGAACGATCAGGCCCCTCGCCGCCCCGCAAGACCGCACCGTCGGCCCAAGAAGGACCCGGTGCGCATCCTCGCCTTCGAGGCGCTGCGGGCCGTGGACGAGCGGGACGCGTACGCGAATCTCGTGCTGCCGCCGCTGCTGCGCAAGGCCCGTGAGAAGGGCAAGGAGAACGGCGGCATCGACGCGCGCGACGCCGCGCTCGCCACCGAGCTGGTCTACGGCACGCTCCGCCGCCAGGGGACGTACGACGCGATCATCGCGTCCTGTGTGGACCGGCCGCTGCGCGAGGTCGACCCGCCGGTGCTGGACGTCCTGAGCCTGGGCGCCCACCAGTTGCTGGGGACGCGCATCCCGCCGCACGCGGCGGTGTCGGCGACCGTCGAGCTGGCGCGGGTCGTGCTCGGCGACGGGCGGGCCAAGTTCGTCAACGCGGTCCTGCGGAGGATCACGGCGCACGACCTCGACGGCTGGCTGGAGAAGGTCGCCCCGCCCTACGAGGACGACCCCGAGGAGCACCTCGCCGTCGTGCACTCGCACCCGCGCTGGATCGTCTCCGCGCTGTGGGACGCGCTGGGCGGCGGCCGCGCGGGTATCGAGGACCTCCTCGACGCCGACAACGAGCGGCCCGAGGTCACCCTGGTCGCCCGCCCCGGGCGCGCCACCACCGAGGAGCTGCTGGCCGCGGTCGGCGAGGAGTCGGCGCTGCCCGGCCGCTGGTCGCCCTACGCGGTGCGGCTCGCCGAGGGCGGCGAGCCGGGCGCGCTGGACGCCGTGCGCGAGGGGCGGGCGGGCGTCCAGGACGAGGGCAGCCAGCTGGTCGCCCTCGCCCTCGCGAACGCTCCGCTGGACGGCCCGGACGGCCGCTGGCTGGACGGCTGCGCGGGGCCCGGCGGCAAGGCCGCCATGCTCGGCGCGCTGGCCGCGCAGCGCGGTGCCGCGCTGCTGGCCTCCGAGAAGCAGCCGCACCGCGCCCGGCTCGTCGAGCGGGCGCTGGCCGGGAACCCCGGCCCGTACCAGGTCATCGCCGCCGACGGCACGCGTCCGCCGTGGCGGGAGGGGACCTTCGACCGCGTCCTGGTCGACGTGCCCTGCACGGGGCTCGGCGCGCTGCGGCGGCGGCCCGAGGCGCGCTGGCGGCGCCGCCCCGAGGACGTGGCCGGTTTCGCCCCGCTCCAGCGCGATCTGCTGCGCGAGGCGCTGCGGGCCGTGCGGGTCGGCGGCGTCGTGGGGTACGCGACGTGTTCGCCGCACCCGGCGGAGACGCGGGCCGTCGTGGACGACGTCCTGAAGCGGCCGGGGGCGACCGCGGAGTGGATCGACGCGCGGCCGCTGATGCAGGGCGTGCCGGTCCTGGGCGAGGGCCCCGACGTGCAGCTGTGGCCGCATCTGCACGGCACGGACGCGATGTACCTGGCGCTGCTGCGCCGTACTGCCTGATCCCGGGCCCGGCGGCGGCCCTCAGTAGTAGCCCTTCCCGCCGTCGAGCAGCTCCCGGACGATGTCCAGGTGGCCCGCGTGCCGGGCGGTCTCCTCGATCATGTGCAGGAGCATCCAGCGCAGGGTCGCCGCCCCGGCCCGGAAGTCCTGCTGCCGGCCGGTGTCGTCCAGCCCGGGGGCCGCGATGATCTCGTCCGAGACGGCGCACTGCGCGATGTACTCCTGGAGCAACCGCTCCAGGGGCACGCCCTCGGCCCGCATGTCGGCGTCCTCGGGCCCCTCGTCGAACTGGGGGCCCGTCGCGGGGCGCCCCAGCAGCATGACTTCGAACCAGCAGTGTTCGACCCACCGCATGTGCGCGACCAGGCCCGCGGCCGTCATCAGGGGCGAGGTCGGGATCACCACCCGGTGGGCGTCCGCGGCGGACAGCCCCTCGCACTTCCAGTGGATGACCGCCCGCTGCATGTCGAGCCAGGACAGCAGCTGCGTCCGCTCGTCGGCGTCGTAAGGGGGACGGATGCGCGGGGGAGACGTCATGGAAGGACGGTAGTGGCGCCGTCCCTCCCCGCGCCCGCCATTTTCGTCCGGGCGGTGGCCGGTCCCCTCCCACCTGCTGCCCGTGCGCGTGGAGGGCCTAGGCTTGCAAGGGACAGCCCCTGTCCGGCGGCCCCGCCGGGCGCGGGACCATGGGGCTCGGCGCGACCAGGTGACCCCGTACAGAGAGTTTGGAAATGGCCCAGATCAACCCCAGCATTCTCTCCGCGGATTTCGCGCGTCTCGCCGACGAGGCGCAGGCGGTCAAGGGTGCCGACTGGCTCCACGTCGACGTGATGGACAACCACTTCGTCCCCAATCTCACGCTCGGCGTGCCGGTCGTCGAGTCGCTCAGCAGGGCCACGGACACCCCGCTGGACTGCCACCTGATGATCGAGGACCCGGACCGCTGGGCGCCGCAGTACGTCGAGGCGGGCGCCGGGTCGGTCACCTTCCATGTGGAGGCCGCGGCGGCGCCCGTGCGGCTGGCGCGGGAGATCCGGGCCAAGGGCGCCCGTGCGTCGATGGCCCTCAAGCCGGCGACGCCGATCGAGCCCTACGAGGACCTGCTGCCCGAGCTGGACATGCTGCTGATCATGACGGTCGAGCCCGGCTTCGGCGGGCAGGCCTTCCTCGACATCATGCTCCCCAAGATCCGCCGCACCCGTGAGCTGATCGACCGGCACGGTCTCCAGCTGTGGCTGCAGGTGGACGGCGGGGTGTCGGCGCAGACGATCGAGCGCTGCGCGGAGGCGGGCGCGGACGTCTTCGTGGCGGGCTCCGCCGTCTACGGTGCGGAGGACCCGGCCGCCGCCGTACGCTCCCTGCGGGCGCAGGCGGAGCGGGCCACGGCGGGCGCGCCCCGGGCCTGCGCGCACTGACCCGGTCCGGTGCCCGCCCCGAAAACCCGGGGCGCGGTGCAGGGCCTGATCAAAGGGCCGCCGTTTCTGACAGGATGACGGTTGAGTCCACAGCTTGAACACAGAAGTGAGGAGACCGTGGTGTCGACGGGCCGTTCAGCCACGCCAATGGGACCGGCCGAGCTGGTGCAGGCGGCGGCCATGGCCCGCCGCTTCTACCTCGAGGGCAAGTCGAAGATCCAGATCGCCGAGGAATTCGGCGTGAGCCGCTTCAAGGTGGCCCGGGTGCTGGAGACGGCCCTGGAGCGGGACCTGGTGCGGATCGAGATCCGCGTGCCCGCCGAGCTGGACGCGGAGCGCTCCGACGCGCTGCGCGCCCGCTACGGCCTGCGGCACGCCGTGGTCGTCGAGTCCCCGGCCGACGCGGCCGACGACGCACCCGACCCCGAGAACCTCGGCGAGGTGGCGGCGGATCTGCTCGGCGAGCTCGTGCACGAGGGCGATGTCCTCGGGCTCGCCTGGGGCCGCTCCACCATCCACATGGCCGCGGCCCTGCACCGGCTGCCGCCGTGCACGGTCGTGCAGCTCACCGGCGTCTACGACGCGGGCACCGCCGAGCGCGGCTCGGTGGAGGCCGTGCGCCGGGCCGCGCAGGTGTCCGGCGGCGAGGCGCACCCGATCTACGCGCCGATGCTGCTGCCCGACTCGGCCACCGCGGCGGCGCTGCGCGGCCAGACCGGCATCGCGCGGGCCTTCGAGTACTTCGACAAGGTCACGGTGGCCGCGGTGTCCATCGGCTCCTGGGCTCCGGGCATCTCGACCGTCTACGACATGCTGGGCGAGGAGGAGCGGGCGCACTACGCCTCGCTGGGTGCCGCGGCAGAGATGTCCGCGCACCTCTTCGACGCCGACGGCCGGCGCATCGGCCGTGACCTCGGCGAGCGCTGCATCACGGTCGAGGCGGACCGGCTGCGGCGCATACCGGAGGTCGTGGCGATCGCGGGCGGGCTGCGGAAGGCGGCCGCGATCGGTGCGGTGCTGCGGTCCGGGCTGGTCACGAGCCTGGTCACGGACACGGCCGCCGCGGACTATCTGCTGCGGGAGACGGGTCCGGGCCCGCGCCCGGCCCTCGACCGGGCGGACCCGGACGGCAGTTGAGCCGTAGCCGGACAACCGATCGCGGGGCCCTCGGCTCCGGGCATTCGAACGCCGGGCGGGCTGGATCACGCATCCAGCCCGCCCGGCGCTTTTTTATGCCACTTTTTATGCCGCAGGGGCCTCAGGACTCGGCGGACGCCTTGCGGCCCGTGTAGTGGCGCGTGGCCCGGACGCGGTTGCCGCAGCGGTCCGAGCACCAGCGCCGGGCCGCGTGCGAGCGCAGGAACAGCCGGGTGCAGCCGGGGGCGCCGCAGATGGCGATCTTCTTGGCCTCGGCCCCGGTCAGCAGGTCGGCGCCGTCCTCCGCCAGCCGGGTCAGTGCCGCGTCCACGGGATCTCCCGGGCCCGAACGGGTCAGGGGATACGGGCCGTCGGCGGACCAGCCGAGCGCGCGGGTGCCGGGGGACGCGGCCAGCGCGTCATTGATCCGGTCCAGGCTCCCGGGCTCCGGGTGCGCACCCGCGACGCGCGCCTGGAAGAGGTCGCGCAGGGCCGTGCGCAGGCCCCGCAGCCGTGCGGTCTGGTGCGCGTCGGTGTGTGTGCCCCGGGAGACGAGTCCCTTTCGGGCCAGCCAGGCGTCGGCGGCCGCCGGATCCGTCAGCCCGTCGTACGGACCGCTCGGCAGATTGAGCTCCGTGTTGACGAGGGCGAGCGAGCTGAAGAGGTCCTCGCCGGGCGACGAGGTCGGGGAGGCGTGCTGGGGAGCATCCATGGCTCTCATGGTAACGCTTGTGATTTCCCGTGAGACTGAGTAGTCTCCACCTCGCGATAACGGCAATAAATAACTTTCTCCGTTAGAGGGCGGCTGTGGCCGCGGAACAGGCTGGATGAACAGCGTGGACAGAAGACTTACTCTGCGGCTCGTCGCACTCGCGATCGGGATGTTCGCGATCGGCACCGACAGCTTCGTGGTCGCGGGCATCCTGCCGGGAGTCGCGAAGGACCTGGACGTCGGCGTCTCGACGAGCGCCGAGCTCATCACGGCCTACGCGTTGTCGTACGCGATCCTGGGCCCCGTCATCGCCACGGTCGCCGCCCGGGTGCCGCGGAAGCAGCTGCTGCTCATCGGCCTCGCCATCTTCATCATCGGCAACATCGGCACCGGACTGGCGAACTCCTTCGAGGTCGCGATGGCCTTCCGGGTGGTCGCGGCGCTCGGCGGCGCCACCTTCACCCCGACCTCCGGCGCCACGGTCGTGGCACTGGCGCCCGCGGAGAAGCGCGGCGCGGCGCTGGCCATCCTCTTCGGCGGCCTGAGCGCCGCCACCGCCCTCGGCTCCCCGATCGGCACCGCGATCAGCAGCTTCACCGACTGGCGCGGCACGATGATGTTCGTCGCCGGGGTCGGCCTCGTCGGGGCCGTGGCCGTCGCGGTGGGAGTGCCCGCGGTGCCCGCGCCGCCCAAGGTCAAGCTGAAGCAGCGGCTCTCCCCGCTCTCCGACGTCAAGATCGTGCTCACCCTGACCCTGCTCACGGTCGCCTACTGCGGCCTGTTCATCCTCTACACCTATGTGAGCCAGGTCTTCCACCCGGCCACCGGAGGCAACACCCGCACCCTCGCCTGGCTGCTCTTCGCCTGGGGCGTGGCCGCCGTGATCGGCAACTTCGCCGCGGGCAAGCTCACCGACAAGATCGGCAACCGCATCATCATCAACACGGCGGGCGTCATCGCCGTGGTCGTCTTCGCCACCACCCCGTGGACCAGCAAGCACCTGGTCACCGCGTTCATCGCGCTCATGATCTGGGGTGCCTGCGGCTGGGCGATGCTCGTGCCCATCCAGCACCGGCTGGTCGGGATCAACCCCACCGCCGCCCCGCTGGCGATCTCCCTGAGCTCGTCGGCCAACTACATCGGCGTCTCGCTGGCCCCGATCGTCGGCGGCTTCATCGTCCACCACGGTGTCAGCATGAAGCACCTGGGCATCCCCGCCGCCGCGATCGTCGTCGTCGGCCTGCTGGCGGGCGAGTGGGGCCAACTCCTCATCAGCCGCGGCCGGAAGGCGGCGGAGGCCGCGGCCCCGGCGGGCGAGCCGGCGCCCGCCGCCCGGTGACCTGAATACCACCCTGAAAAAGCTCCCGCCCACGGACCGTCATCCCCCGAGACGGCCCATGGGCGGGAGCGCCTTTTGGCGCCCGAGGCGCTACGCGGTCACCCGGTACGGAACCGCGACCGGCGCCGACTCGTCCAGCAGCCGGCTGATCTCGGCACCCGCGGCCCTGATGGCGGCGATGTCCGCCTCGGACGGCGTGGGCATGACGTCCGAAGGCTTGAGGAACACGACCGACCCCATGACGGAACCGCCCCAGAAGACGGGCGCGGCACAGGAGTTCCAGCCGAGCAGGCACTCCTCGATCCCGACGGCGTGGCCCCGGTCCCGGATGCCGGGGAGCGAGGCGAGCAGCCGGTCGTCGTCGCGGTACGCACCCGGCCCGACCCCGTCGGGGACCGGCTCCGCCAGCGCCCGCTCCTGCAGCGGTCCGGGCAGGTGCGCCAGGATGACCCGGCCCGAGGCGCCGGTCCGCAGGGAACGGCCCACGGTCATCAGCTCCCTGGGCGTCAGCCCGAGCTCCGCCAGGTCGGACTCGCCGACCGCCATGTCGGCGCACTGGCGCTGCGCCCCGCCGAAGTGGGTCAGGGAATAGAGGGAGTAGAGGAAGACCAGCCCTCCGCCGGTGTCCCGCCGCAGTCGCTCCAGCGTGACGCCGGCATCGATGTTCGGCGCGTGGAGCAGTGCGTGGATGCCGAGTTGGGCGGCCGACGACCCCAGGCGGTACATCCCGCGCCCGACCCGGGTGAAGGTGCCGTGGCGCACTCCGGACTGGAGGATGCGGTGCACCGCCGAGTCGTCGAGACCGCAGACGCCCGCCAACTCCCGGAGGCTGTGCGCCTCTCCGCCGAGCTGGGCGAACGCCTCCTGTACGCGGAAGACCCGAACGGCGTGGCTGGTGCCGCCGGACCCGCTCGGCGCACCGGCGGGCACGGTGACCGTGCCCGCCGGTGACGTCCGTGGCCGGGTGCGGTCGCGCCGGTCCGGCATGGGGCAGGTGAACATGAAGGTGGGCTCCTCGGGGCGGAACCGTGCGGTACGGCAGGTTCCGGTTGGGTGCCGACAGGGCGTCGGCGCATGGCTGCGCCGACGTCGGAAACTCCGGTGGGAAAAGGGAATTGGCAGACGTCGGGGACGGTGCGGCCCGACGGGGAAGAAGTGCGAGCGGGTCCGGCGGCGGCTAGGCGCGGGCCGCGCGGCCCCGGCGGTCATGGCACGGGGGAGTCAAGAGCGGTACCGCCGATGTGGATGCCGTCCGCGTACTCGCGGTTGCCGATGCAGTCCTTCGGGACCTCGTCATACATCCCACCCCCCGGTGAACAAGTTGCCGTGCGGCGCCGCGTGGGCCTGGCCCTCGGGTGCCGCTTGGTACTCCGGGGCCGACCATACAACACGGGATCACGCCATTCTCTGAGTCCCGCGTCACACCCGGCACGGCCGTTGAAAGGTTGAAAGTTTTACCAATGTGCCGGGGTTTTCTCGCCCGGTGAGAAAGTCGACGCTTCTCGCCACGCGGAAAATAACTGGTCATTACCTAAATGCATTGACATCCCGGAGTGGCGCCTTGTTAATCTCCTCCGGTATCGGGCCGTAGTGCTCCGATGGACGAGTGCCGACGTGGCGCCGGGGGGCGGCCGGGCACTTGAGAAAGATCGCGGACGGTCCGTCCGGCAATGGCGCCGGGACCGTTTTCCGGTATCGGAAAAACTATCTGTGCAACGGGGGCGCGGATGTACGACGCTATTGTCGTGGGTGCACGCATTTCTGGTTCTTCCACGGCGATGCTGCTGGCCCGACGGGGGCACCGGGTGCTTCTCGTCGACCGGGCCCGCTTCCCGAGCCGCACTTCCTCCTCCACCAATCTGATCCATCCGCCGGGCGTGCTCAGGCTGCAGCGCTGGGGAGTGCTCGACAAGCTGACCGGCCATGAGATCCCGCGGATCACCCACTACGGCCTGCAGTCCGGCCCGATCCGCCTGGAGGCGCGGCTGCCCGCCGCCGACGAAGTGGACTTCGCGCTGTCGCCGCCGCGCCTGGCACTCGACCACGCGCTGGTGCAGTGCGCCGTCGAAGCGGGCGCCGAGCTGCGCGAAGGCGTCTCGGTCCAGGGGCTGCTGCGCGACGACAGCGGCACCGTCATCGGGGTGACCGGGACCTCCAAGGAGTCCGGCCCGTTCGCCGAGAAGGCGGCCGTCGTCATCGGCGCGGACGGCAAGAATTCCCGGATCGCCCAACTCGTCGGGGCGGAAAAATATCGGGACCAACCGGTCCTGAGCAAGAGTTACTGGACGTACTGGGAGGGGCTCCCGCAAGGGTCCCTGGTGCGGACCTATCGTAAGAACCGGCGTCATCCGTTCACCTGGCCGACACATGACGGGCGTACGATCGTCGGAGTCGCCTGGCCCACCGAGGATTTCCCCACCGGAAGTTCCGAAGAGGCCATCGACGAATATGTCATCGCGGCCTTCGCCGATGTCGACGAGGAATTCGCGGGGCAACTCCGGGAAACCCGCAGGGCGGACCGCTGGCTCACCGGAGCGGTGCCCAATTTCCTGCGCGATCCACGGGGTCCGGGCTGGGCCCTGGTCGGCGACGCCTCCGCCACCCGGGACCCCATCACGGCCTCGGGCATCACCCACGCGGTGATCGGCGCGGAACTGCTCGCGGACGCGGTCGACGACGGACTCTCCGGCCGGCTGCCGATGGACCGGGCCCTGTCCGCCTACCGGTGGCGCCGCGACCAACTGATCGTCGACCACTACGACTACACCCGCGACTACGCGCGGATCGCCGACCACTCGCCCGAGGAACGCGCGCTGATCGAGGCGATGAGCCGCAGCCCGCACCACGCGCGGGGCATGATCGGCCTCTTCGCCACCGTCGTGCCGCCGGCCGACTTCTACTCCCGGACATCCTTCCGGGAGCTGTTCGACTACCTGAACGAGAACGGCGGACTGCCGCCGAAGATCCGGTTGCTGCGCTGGCTGCTGCACGGCGTCCCGGGGCGACCCGCGGCACCCGCGGCGCTCGCGGACCGGCTGATGGCGGGCCCCCTAGGGCCGATGGGCGAGTTGCTGCTGCGGAGCCGCAAGCCCTGACGGGCCGCGCCGCACGCCCGTTCCGCACCCCGCCCACGTCCCGCCGGCCCGTGGGCCAAGTCCGACTACGCCTCGCATGGAGGAACTTCACGATGCACACCATGGACACCGCCACCGGGCCCGTACTGCTCTTTCCCGGTCAGGGCGGCTTCGACGGGGTCGCCCTCGACCGCGCCCGCCACGAACACCCCGAGATCCACGCCGTCTTCGAGCGCATCGACGCCGTCACCACCGAGCTGTTCTCGCGCCGGGTGTCGGACGTGCTGTTCGGCGACCGGCCGGTCGAGCTCGCGACGCTGCTCCAGGACGAGTGCTGGGTCTCGCAACTCGCCATCTACGGCGCCGGACTGGCCGCCCACCAGGTGCTGACGGCACAGGGCGTACGCCCCTCCGTGCTCATGGGCCACAGCCTCGGCGAGATCACGGCACTGGTGGCCGCGGGCGCGTACTCCGTGGAGGACGGCGCGCGCATCGTGATCCGCCGTACGACTGTCATCGCCGAGCGCGACGCGGGCGGCGGCGCGATGGTCGCCCTGGCCACCTCCCCGGACCGTGCCGCGCACCTGGTCGGCCTGGTGGCCGACCCGCTGCTGGCCGTCGCCACGGAGAACCACGACCTGCAGACCGTGCTGAGCGGCCCGCGCCCGGCGCTCGGCCACGTCCGGGCCATCGCCCAGCAGCTGAAGGTCGGCTGCGTCGACCTCGACGCCGCCTTCGCCTTCCACAACCCCTCGCTGGCCGACGCCGCCCCGCAGTTCGCCGACTACGTCCGCGGCTTCGCCCGGCAGCCGCTGACCGCGCCGGTCTACTCGCCGATCCTCCAGCGGTTCTACGAGCCGGAGGAGAACCTGGCCGACCGGCTGGCCGACCACTTCACCCTCCCGGTGAAGTTCTCCACCGCCGTGCGCGCCCTCCACGGGCGCGGCGAGCGGACCTTCGTGGAGGCGGGCGGCCGCGCCACCCTGACCGCCCTCGTCCCCAAGGTCCTCCAGGACACCGCGGGCGACGAGCTGACGGTCCTCTCCACGCTCTCCGTCGGCCGCGGCAACGTCTTGCGGCTGCCCGGCACGCTCGCCTCCCTCCAGGGCCTGGGCCTGGCCACCGGCGACGGCCTGCACAGCCTTCGCCGCCACCTCGTGCCCGAGCTGACGGAGCGGGAGTTCGCCACGTTCTGGGCGACGGCCCGCCAGGACGTCCTCGACCTCGTCGGCCGCCAGGTCGCCGCCTTCCGCGGGACGACCACGACCGCCGCCGCCGAGCCGGCTGCCGCCGCGCCTGCTGCCGTCGCCGCGGTGCCTGGTCGCGCCGATCTTTTCGCTTCGGTGCGGGCGTTGTATGCGGAGGCTTTGGAGTATCCGGAGGAGGTTTTCACGCCGGATGCGTTGTTGGAGGCGGAGTTGGGGGTGGATTCGGTGAAGCAGGTGGAGTTGATGTCGCGTGCGTCGCAGCACTTCGGGTTGCCCGCGCGGTCGTCGGACTTCCGGCTGGCGGACTACGAGACCCTCGACAAGATCGTCGGACTGATCGAGACGGAGCTCGGCGGTACGGCCGCTGCGCCGACTGCTGTTGCGCCCGCGGTGCCTGGTCGCGCTGATCTCTTTGCTTCGGTGCGGGCGTTGTATGCGGAGGCTTTGGAGTATCCGGAGGAGGTTTTCACGCCGGATGCGTTGTTGGAGGCGGAGTTGGGGGTGGATTCGGTGAAGCAGGTGGAGTTGATGTCGCGTGCGTCGCAGCACTTCGGGTTGCCTGCGCGGTCGTCGGACTTCCGGCTGGCCGACTACGAGACTCTCGACAAGATCGTCGGACTGATCGAGGAAGAGCTCGGCAGGCTCGAAGGCGCCGCCGCGTGAGCCGGGCCACCGAAAAGGAGACGTCCATGAGGGATCTGACCGGCAAGGTCGCACTGGTCACCGGCGGCGCCCGCAACGTGGGCAAGGTCATCGCGACCACCCTGGCCGACCGGGGCGCGCACGTCCTGATCAACTACTTCCACTCGCACGAACAGGCCAAGCGGACCCAGGAGGAACTGCGGGCCCGCGGCGCCCGGGTCGACCTGCTGCGCGCCTCCGTGGCGCAGCCCGACCAGGTCACCAGGATGTTCGCCGAGATCGAGAGCCGCTTCGGCCGCCTCGACATCCTCGTCAACAACGCCGCCAACGGCGCCCTCGTCCCGGTGTCCGAGCTCACCGACACCCACCTCGACAAGGCGCTCGACACCAACCTCAAGGGCGGCCTGCGCTGCGCCCGTGCCGCGGCCCCGCTCATGGCCCGCGGCGGCGGTGGCTCCATCGTCACCGTGTCCGCGCTCGGCGGCTCCCAGATGGTGATGGCCAACTACCTCGCCTGCGCACCGGCGAAGGCCGCCGCGGAGGCCGTCACCCGTTACCTCGCCGTCGAGTTCGCGCCGCTGAACATCCGGGTCAACACCGCCTCCGCGGCGATGCTGACCAGCGAGGTGGCCGACGCCTTCCCCGACGCCGCCGCGATGCAGGACGCGATCGTGGCGGGCACGCCGCTGGGCCGCCTGGGCACCCCGGAGGAGTTCGCCGAGGTCGTGGCGTTCCTGGCCTCCGACAGGTCGAGCTGGATCACCGGCCAGGTCCTCCTGGCCGACGGCGGCCTGACCCTGGGCGCCTCCCTGCTCTCTCCGCGCGCAGGGCGTACGACCGAATCCGGTACGCGGACGGAGACGGCCGCGACCGACGGCGCCGCCGTCCGTACGGGGTCGGCTGCCGCCGCGTCCGCGGTCGGCGTCGCCGCTCGTACGGAAATCGCGGCCGCGGCCGCGGAGCCCCAGCGGTCCGCCACGCCCACACCTGCGGCGGCAGCCGGACCCGAACCGGTGGTACCCGCCGACCTCGTACGCCCGGCGGCAGCCGACCTGGCGCAGACGGCGCCGACTTCCGCACCTGCGGCGGCAGCCGCTTCCGCCCCGTCGGCAACCGATTCCGTACCCCAGGCGGCAGTCACTCCCGCATCCGCAGTGGCTGCAGGCGCTGCCCCGGCGGCAGCCGGACCCGAGCTGTCGGCACCCACCGACCTCGTACCCGCGGCGGCAGCCGCCCCGGCCCCGGCGGCAGCCGACCCCGAACCGTCGGCACCCGAATCCGTACCCCAGGCGGCAGCCGCCCCCGTACCCGCGGCGGTAGCCGACCCCGCAGTCGTGGACAGTGTTCAGGAGTGGGGCGACGACGAGATCGCCGTCGTCGGCATGGGGCTCGCCGTCAGTGGTGCCAACAGTCCCGAGGAGTTCTGGCAACTGCGCACCACCGGGCGCGAGTTGTTCATCGAGGTCCCCGAGGACCGCTGGGAGCGCGCCAGCTTCTCCTCGCCCGACCGGGCCGACGAGGACAAGGGCTACCAGGACCACTGCGTCTTCATCACCGACTTCCAGCCCGAACGGGCCGCCCTGGAAGGGCTCGTCGGCACCCCTGACGAGACCGAGCTCACCACCCTGTGGCTGCGCCACTCGCTCGTCCAGGCGCTGGACGGCGTGCGCCGCGAGCCGGGCGACCGGTTCTCCTTCCACGTGGGCTACACCGCCGACGGCAGCCAGCACCTGGAGGAGGCCGGGGTGCTCGCCGCGGCCAAGCACCTCACCGCGGAGATCGCCGGTGAGCTGGCCATGCCCGAGGGCTCCCGCGAGCGGCTGCTCGGCAGCGTCGACCGGGCCCTGTCCGGCCGTTACCACCGCGGCCACACCGCCACCCCGCGGTTCCTGCCGCACCAGGTCGGCCGCCAGGCCATGCGGGGCGTGCTGCCCGACGAGACCCAGTTCCAGATGGTCGACACCGCCTGCTCCTCCTCGCTCTACGCCATCGACATCGGCGTCAAGGGTCTGCTGATGGGCAAGCAGGACATCGCGGTCTGCGGCGGCGCCTTCGCGCTGGCCCCCCGCGGCACGGTCCTCTTCTCCAAGCTCAAGGGCCTCTCCGAGCGGGGCGCCGTGCACGCGCTGGACGCCGAGGCCGACGGGGTGATCTTCGCGGACGGCGCCGGAGTCGTCGTGCTGAAGCGGATGAGCCGGGCGAAGGCCGACGGCGACCGCGTCCTCGGCGTGCTCAAGGCGTTCGGCTCCTCGTCCGACGGCAAGGGCAAGGCGATCTACGCGCCGAGCTCCACCGGACAGAACCTCGCCGTGGAGCGGGCCCTGGCGGCCGGCGGCATCGGCGGCAACGACATCGACTGGGTCAACGCGCACGCCACCGGCACCCCCGCGGGCGACCTCGCCGAGTTCACCACCCTGCGCCAGCACTACGGCGTCGACCGCGCGTCCACGGTGACCTCCAACAAGTCGCTGATCGGACACACCGGCTGGGCCGCCGGCGTGGTCTCCCTGATCGAGTCCATCCTGGGCATGCAGGAGCAGACCATCCCGGGCCAGTACCGCTTCCGCTCGGCGCCGAAGGTGTTCGAGCTGGACTCGACCAAGCTGGAGATCTCCAGCAGCGCGCGCCCCTGGCCCGCCACCGCCGACGGCCGCCGCACCGCGGCGATCTCCGGCTTCGGCTTCGGCGGCACCAACGCCCACCTGATCCTCACGGAGCACACCGACCGCGGCCCCGCGGCCGCGCTGCCCCGGGGCGGCGCCCGGCCCGCGCCCGCCGACCGCATCGCCGTGGTCGGCTGGTCCGCCAAGCTCCCCGGCGCCGACAGCCGCGACGAGGTACTCGGCTGGCTGGCCGGCGACCACCGGATCGACCCCGGCTTCGGCGACAAGTACCCCGCGCCGCCGTTCCAGCAGGTGCGGATGCCCCCGGCGACCGTACGGACCATCGACCGCTGCCAGCTGATGATCCTCGCCTGCGCCCACGACCTGCGGAACCAGCTGCCCGAGTTCTGGCAGGAGCACGCGGAGCGCACCGGTGTGGTCGTCGGCCACATGGGCCCGACCCGCGCGGCCATGCTCTACGCCAACCGCTGCTACCTCGACGACATCGAGCGCTGCTTCCGCGAGGACACCGAGATCGCGGCGACGCCGGAGCTCACCGGCATCGTCGACCGGCTGCGCGAGCGCGTCCGCTCGATGACGCCGCCCTCGAACGAGGACTCCTTCCCCGGCATGATGCCGAACATCATCTCCGCCCGGGTCGCGAACTACTTCGACCTCAAGGGCCCCAACATCACCGTGGACGCGGGCCTCGCCTCGACGCTGTCGGCGTTCGCCACCGCGACCCGCTACCTGCACAGCGGCGAGCTGGACTTCGTCCTCGCGGGCGGCATCAACGGCAACACCCTGCACGAGTACCGGGCCCTCCTCACCGAGGTGTTCGGCGACCGCGAGCCCGAACTCGCCGAGGGCGCCTTCCTGTTCGGCCTCACCACCGAGCGCACGGCACGCGAGGCCGGGCTGAAGGTACTGGCCTACGTCGACGAGCTCGAAACCGGCGCGAAGCCCGCCGCCGACCGGGCCGACAGCGTCCTGGACTGCGGGTCCGACGGCAGCCACAGCCGCTACCTCGCCGCCTCCGGCGGTGTCGAGGTGCTGCGCGCGCTGCAGCGGCCCGCCGCCGTCACCACCGAGATCCGCTGCCGCGAGAACGGCGAGGACGTCGCGACCCGCCTGGTGGTCACCACCGCCGGCGAGCCCGCCGCCGCACCGTCCGCCCCGGCCGCCGCCGAGACCGTGCCCGCGACCCGCGTCGGGTCCGGCGTACCGGCCGACGCACAGGTCGAGCGCTATGTCAGCGGCCTGCGCCCGACGCCCGCCGCCCTCCGCGGCCCGGCCGTCGCGGCCGTGCCCGACGGCTCCGTGATCCTCACGGACCGCCCCGGGCTCGCCGAGCGCCTCGCCGCGTCCGCCACCGGAGTCACCGTGTTCAGCACGGTCGCCCCCGACGGGGCCCGGCCCGGCCTGCACCACGTCGAGAGCACGCCCGAGTCCGTACGGGCGGCCCTCGCGGACGTGCCGCACCCGCTGCGCCACGTCACCGTCGTCACCGACCTGACCGCCTCGGCGCCCGCCGCCGGCGCGCTCACCGGGGACTCCACGACGGTGTCCGCCCTGCACGACCTGGCCTTCCTGGTGCTCCAGCAGCGCTTCGAGGAACTCGACGACGCCACCGCGTCGGTGCTGTTCCTGCTGCTCGGGGCGGCGCCCGGGGGAGTGACCCACCCGCTCGCCGGGCTCTTCACCGGGCTGGCCAAGTGCGTGGACCTGGAGCTGGCCGACGCCGACTGCTTCGCCCTCCTCGTCGCCACCGACGACCCCGCCGAGGCGGCCGTCCTCGCGGGCCGC
The DNA here is from genome assembly GCF_053594975.1 of Streptomyces sp. NPDC002537. NCBI lineage: Bacteria > Bacillati > Actinomycetota > Actinomycetes > Kitasatosporales > Streptomycetaceae > Streptomyces > Streptomyces sp. NPDC002537. The sequence continues at coordinate 11,170 of NZ_JBSFWT010000092.1, read as the reverse complement.
GAGCGCGTCACCGACCGCACCTTCCCGATCGTCCACCACGACGGGACACGGCGGCTCGTCCCGGCCCTGACCCGGGAGCCCGCCGCCGCACCGGGCCGCGCCCCGGCCGCCCCGCTGCACCGCGACTCCGTGGTCGTCGCCCTGGGCGGCGCCCGCGGCATCACGGCCGAACTGCTCACCGCCGTCGCCGAACGCCACGGCAGCCGGATCTACGCCCTGGGCAGCAACCCGATCGAGGACTACCCGGCGGAGACCTTCCGGGGCACCGACGAGGAGTTCGCGGCCACCCGCGCCGCGTACATCTCCAACGGCCTGAAGACCGGCGGCGGCAAGGTCGCCGACCTCAACCGGAGCTTCGACCGCATGGTCGACGCCCGCGCGGCCCGGCGCAACCTCGACCGGATGTCCGAGCACAGCGGCCGGGGCCGGGTGACCTACCTGACCTGCGACGCCCGCGACGAGAACTCCGTGCGCGCCGCCATCGACACCGTGCTCGCCGAGCACGACCGGATCGACCTGGTCGTCAACGCGCCCGGTCTCAACCGGTCCGCGATGATCCGCGACAAGGACTTCGCCGAGTTCCGCAGGGTCCGCGACCTCAAGGTCGGCGCCCACCGCAACCTGCACCGGGCACTGGCCGGCCGCCCCCCGCGCATGTGGTGCGACTTCGGCTCGCTGCTCGGCTACTTCGGCCAGCGCGGCGAGTCCGACTACGCCTCGGGCAACGACTTCCTGGCCACCGCCGCCGGGTACGCCGCGGCCACCTCCGGCACCGACGAGTTCGTCATCGGCTGGACGCTGTGGGACGAGGTCGGCATGGGCGCCAACGAGCTGACCCGCGAGTACTTCAAGCGGGCCGGGTCCTACAGCCACATGCCCGTCGCCGAGGGCATCGAGCACTTCCTCGCCGAACTGGCCACACCGCGCCGCGCGCCGTCGATGGTGCACCTCGGCGCGCCGGAGCGGGCCACCGTCGAGAAGTTCTACCCCGGCTACCTCGACGGGGCCGCCCCCGAGAAGGGCCGCTTCTACCTCCGCCGCGTCCTCGACGGCACGGACGCGGACGGCGGCACCGTCGCCCGCTTCGAGTGCCCCTTCGACCTCGACACGGACGGCTACCTGGAGCACCACCTCGTCCGCGGCGTGCCCACCTTGCCCGGCACCTTCGTCACCGAGATCGCCGCGGAGGCCGCCCTGCACCTGGTGCCGGACGGCGTGGTCGTCGCCCTAGAGGACGTGCGCTTCCTGCACTTCCTCCAGGTCCGCCGCGGCGTGCCCCAGGCACCCAAGAAGATCACCGCCCGCGTCGGCGAACGGATCGGCGACCTCACCACGGTGACCGTGGAGATCACCCACGACGTCGTCTCCCCGTCCGGTGTCCGACTGGTCGCGGACAAGCCCCACTTCACCGCGCGGGTCCTGGTCAGCACGGCCTTCCTCACGGCACCGAAGTGGCGCGACTGGGACGCCGAGGGGGAGCGGCCGGTCGTCGACCCCTACCACGTCGAGTCGGCCCCGGTGCTGCTCAGCGGCCCCTTCGAGGTCACCACGGACACCCGGCGGCACGCCGACGGGTCCCGGTCCCGGTTCCGGCCGCGGTTCACGGAGGGGACGGGCCCCTGGGGGGCGTTCCTGATGCCCACGATCCTCCTCGACGCGCTCGCCCGCACCGGCGTCCTCGACCCCGTCGACGGCCTGGTGCCCGTGGCCGCGCCCCTGTCGATCCGCCGCATCGACCTCTACCAGCAGGCCAACGACGCCGAACTCGCCGAGCAGCACGGCCACTTGGACCTGTATGTGGTCAACCCCGGTTTCTCCAACACCGGCCGGACCGACAACCGCTTCGTCGCCGTCGCGCCGGGCGGGCACGTCGTGGCCCAGATGAAGGACCTGGACGCCACGGTGATCGGCTACCTCGACCCGGCCACCGGAGTGGTCCACCCGCCCACGGCCGTCGAGGCGGACCGCGGCGCCCACGGGGTGACCGCATGACCGTGCTCACGGACGCCCCCGCGACCGCCCCGGCGGCCGACGGCGGCCGGGACGCCGACACCCAGCCGGTGCGCCGCATGCTCTGGAGCCTCGCACCGGCCGGGGCGGCGGCCCCCGGCCGGCCCCTCGCGGGACGGCGGATCGTCGTCGTCGGCGGCGAACCGGCCGTCGCGGACCGGGTCCGCGCGACCCTGCGGCAGCGCGGCGCCGACGTGGTGCCCACGCCCGGGACCGGCGGGGGAGCCGGTCCCGTACCGGACACCGTCGTCGACCTCACACTCGCCGAGCCCTTCGCGCCCGCCACCGCCGGGCACTGGCGGGAGTCCCTGCTGCGCACGTTCGACGTGCTGCGCCACTGCTACGCCGAGTGGAGCGAGGGGACGGCCGCCGACCGGATCGGCTACCTCGCCGTCACCTACCTCGGCGGCGGCATGGGCTACCACCGGGACGACGACCTCGCCCAGCCCCTGGGCGGGCTGTGGGCCGGACTCGCCAAGACGCTCCACCGCGAACTGCCCAACTGCGCCGCCCGCGTCCTCGACATCGCGCTCGCGGACACGGACCGGCTGCCGGAGCTGGTCGCCGAGGAGCTGTGCCTGACCGGGCTCACCGAGATCGGGCACCGCGACGGACGCCGCTGGACCCTCACGCCCGAGGCGGTCCCGCCCGGCCCGGCCACCGTCCGGTGGACCGCGGCCGACACCCTGCTCATCAGCGGCGGCGGCCGGGGCATCGGCATGGCCCTGGCCAGGAAGCTGGCGGCGGAGACCGGCATGCGCGTCGTGGTGACGGGCCGCTCCGCGCTGCCCCCCGAGGACACCTGGGCCGGGCACACCGCCGACGCGCTCCGGGAGCGGCGGGCCGCCCTCTGGGCACAGCACCGCGACGGGCGGCCGGTCGCCGGCATCCGCCGCGACATCGCCCGCGCCGAGAGCACCTGGGAGCTGATCGGCAACCTCCTGTCCGCCCGCGCCGAGGGGCTGCGCCTGGACTACCTGCCGTGCGACTTCACCGACGCCGGCCAGGTCCGCGCGCTCGTCGACCAGCTGCCCGGACTCACCGCGGTGGTGCACAACGCCGGTGTGGACAGCCCGACCCGGCTGCCGCGCAAGGCGGACGCCGACATCGTCGCGGTGGTGTCGACCAAGGTCGACTCCTTCGTCAACCTGTTCCAGGCGGTGCGCGACCGGGACCTCAAGGTGTTCTGCACGGTGGGCTCGCTCACCGGCAGGCTCGGCGGCATGGTCGGCCAGTTCGACTACGCGGCGGCCAACGAGTGCCTGGCCCGGCTGGGCATGTGGGCCGAACGGCAGGCCGCCTTCCCGGTGCTGACCCTGGCCTGGCCCACCTGGGCCAAGCTGGGCCTGATCGCCAACTTCGAGGCCAGCCTGCGCTACATGGCCGCCATGGACGTCGCGGAGGGCCTCGCCCACTGGCGCGCCGAACTGTTCGCCGGAACCCGTGGCGAGGTCAGCTTCGTGGGGCCGCTGGGGAAGGCGCTCGACCCGGCGCAGGCGGTGAGCTATCCGATGGCGCCGTGCCTGCCCGGCTACGCCACCACCTACCCGAAGGTGTTCCACCTGGGGACGGCCGAGGTGTACCGGGCGAACGAACGGCTCGTGTCCGTCGTGGAGTTCGACCCCGCCGTCACCCCGGCCGTCGGTGACTTCACGGTGCGCGGCACACCCGCGGTGCCCCTGGGACTGCTCCTGGAGAGCGCCGTCCGCGGCGCGGAATGGGTGGTCCCGGAGCACCTGCCCGAGCAGACCCTGCTGGCCGTCGAGGACATCTCGGTGCCCTGGTCGCTGCTGTGCGGGGGCCCGGACGGCCGGGTGCGGCTGCGCCGCGACGTGCGCGGCGCGGAACGCGACGGCCGCTGGACGGTGGACGTCACGTTCCGCGCGGCCGGGCCGGATGCCGGCGCCACCGACGAGGCGCGCCTGCGGCTGGTGTTCGGTGAGGAGCGGGACGAGGCCGGTACCGGGGCGCTGCCCGCCACGGGCCGGTCCACCTCGGCGATGCTCCTGACGGACACCCCCGTACTGGGCTGGCGGGGCCTGGTGGTCCCGCTCGCGTCCTGGCGGCGGGAGGGCACGGACCAGGTGGCCGCGGAGGTGGGCCGGTGCCGCCCCGGCGATCTGTGGGCGGTCCCGCAGCCGCCGGAGTGCGCGGTCCCCATCGCCGCGATCGAGAACGTCGTACGCGTCACCACCGAGCGGGCCCCCGGCCTCTCGGGCACCGCGGACCCGCTGCTCGTGCCCCGGATCACCGTGCGGGGCCCGGAGCCCGACCGGGTGCGCCTCACCGGCGACCCCGCACTCGGCGTCTGGCGCGTCACCGACGCCGAGACGCACGCCCCGGTGGCCGTGCTGTCCGGGCTCGTCGGACACCGCGGCTGAGAACGACCACGGCCGGACCAGAGAAAGACACACAAGGAGAAAAGCATGTCCGACACCACCACCAAGAGCGCCAACCGCCGTCTCCTGGAGCACTACTACGAGGAGTGCCTGAACAAGGGCAACCTCGACGCCGTCTACGCGAAGGCGATTCCCGACCACATCAGCCACGGCACGATCGCCGAGGGGTTCGAGGGCGTCGAGCACCTCCGTGAGTGGGTCCGCATCCAGCGCGACTCGTTCCCCGACATGCACGTCGTCGTCGAGGACTGGATCGAGGTCGGCAACAAGATCGTCCAGCGCTTCACCGCGCGGGGCTCGCACTCGGGCGTCGACTACTACGGGATTCCCGCGTCGGGCCGGAAGTTCGAGATCTCCGGAATCGTCATCGACCTCTTCAACGAGGACGGCAAGATCGTCGAGAGCTGGTTCTCGATGGACAGCATGGAACTGGTGAAGCAGCTCGGCGCTTTCGGGGACGCCCCCCAGTAGCCCGGCGGCGGCACCGCACGAGCCCGGCCGGCCAGGGGGATGGTTTCTTCGTCGATGCCCACCCCCCGGCCGGCCGAACCGGCCGCTCCCACCGCCCTTGCGGCGCACGGGCTTTACGGCGTCACGGTCCTACGGCGTCACGGTCCTACGGCGCCACGGTCTTCCGGCGCTACGGCCGGGGCCGGTCGGTGAGCGGAGCGGCGTGCGCCTCGGCGATGCCCGCGGCGGCACAGGCGTCCAGGGCCCGTTGCAGGGCCCCGGTCTCCTCCAGCGTACGGATCTCGTAAATGCGCGCCCAGCGCATCTTGAGGAACTGATGCATCACGTTCTCGTACCGCGAACCGTCCGGCAGCGTCGCGCGCACCTCCACCCTCGTGGCGACGGTGGTGTTCCACGGCCCGCCCGCCACCACGATGTCCCGCACCCGGAAGACCGGGTCGGGCATGATGCGGAAGATGCGCTGCCACCAGAGCGTCAGGGTTTTGTGGGTATTCCGCTCGCCGGACAGCGCGTGGTCACCGTGGAAAACATAGGTGAATTGCGGCGCCATGCCGTCGACCATCGCCTGCCAATTACCCTTGCTGATTTCGGCGAACGCCTGCCGCACCTTTGCCTTGACAATGCTGTGATAGACCATCAAAAACCCCGTTCATGCGTCGAGTTGTGGCGGCGTCACACTACCGGCCCGATCCGTTCCGGGAAAAGGAGAGCGTAAATGTCCGTGCGGCCCACCGCGCTTGTCACAGGATGTTCGTCGGGAATCGGACGGGCCGCCGCCATTCGGCTGCACGACGCCGGACTGCGGGTGTTCGCCACCGCGCGGAAACCGGAGACGCTCGACGCCCTCGCCGCCCGCGGCATGCGGACCCTGGCCCTGGACGTCACCGACCCGGAGTCGGCCCGCGCCGCCGTCGGGACCGTCACGGCCGAACACGGCGCCGTCGACGTCCTCGTCAACAACGCCGGGTACGGACTGTCCGGCACCTTCGAGGAGACGGAACTCGACAAGGTCCGCGAGCAGTTCGAGACCAACGTCTTCGGCCTCGTCGGACTGACCCAGCTCGTCCTCCCGGGGATGCGGGAGCGCGGCCGCGGCACCGTGGTCAACGTCTCCTCGATCTTCGGCCGCTATGCCGCCCCGGGCGGCGGCTACTACCACGCCAGCAAGCACGCGGTCGAGGCGCTCAGCGACGCGCTCCGGCTGGAGGTCGCGGGCTTCGGCATCCGCGTCTCCCTCGTCGAACCGGGCCCCGTGCGCACGCCCTGGGGCCAGACCTTCATGGACCACCTGCCGTCCGGCCGCGAGGACTCCCCGTACCGCCGCTTCCACGAGCGGACGGCCCAGTACTACGACGCCATCTACAACGGCACCAGGAAGACCCTCGCGGGCACCTTCGCGATCGAGGCGGAGCAGGTGGCCGCGGCCATCGAGAAGGCCGTGCTCGCCCGCCGCCCGCGCGCCCGCTATCCCGTCGGACTCCTCGCCGCGAGCACCTTCGCACTGCGCCGCATGGTGCCGGACTCCGTCTTCGACAACGTGTTCATCCGCCGCCAGTTCCCGGTGCCGTAAACCGCGGGCCGTTCTCTCCCCGCCGGCTCCCCGCCACACTCCACGAGGTGACCACACGATGACGACGACAACGACGACAGCAACGACAACGGCACGGGCGGCGTCCGGCCGACAGGCGCCGGGACCCCGCGGCATACCCGTCCTGGGCAGCCTGCCGCAGTGGAAGGGCTCCACCGCCGAGTTCCTGCTCCGCACCCAGCGGGACCACGGCGAGGTCAGCCGCATCCAGCTGGGCCCGCAGACCGTGCACCTGGTGACCGACCCCGACGCGGTCGGCAGGGTGCTCAAGGAGAACAGCGGCAACTACGTGCGCGGCACGCTGTACGAGCAGTTCCGCACCGTCATGGGCAACGGCCTGCTCACCACCGACGGCGACTACTGGAAGGCCCACCGCCGGGCCGTCCAGCCCGTCTTCCTGCGCAAGGCCGTCGCCGCCATCGAGCCGAACGTGGTCGAGGCGACCAACGCGATGCTCGACGACTGGGAGGCCCGCGCCCGCCGCGGCGAGTCCGTGGACCTGGTCACCGAGACCCTCAAGCTGACCCTGGTCACCCTCAGCAACTCGCTGTTCGGCTACGACATCCGCCCGGCCACACCCGTCCTCAAGGACGTGGTGAACAACGTCATCGAGGTGATGTTCAAGCACGGCACGGTCGGCGAGATGCTGCCGTCCTGGCTGCCGACCAGGCGCAACCGGCTGATCGCCCGCGACCGCAGGATCTTCACCCGCCTCGTCACCGAGATCAGGGCCAACCACGCGGCCACCGGCGAGGGCCCCCTCATGGAGCTCATCGAGGCCGCGACCGACCCGGTCACCGGAGAGCGCTGGACCGACGACGAGGTCCGCGACGAGATCCTCACCATCTACCTCGCCGGACACGAGACCACCGCCGTCGCCCTGCTCTGGACGCTGGTGTCCATCGCCAACAACCCCGGCGTGCAGGACGAGATGGACGAGGAGATCGAGCGGGTCCTGAGCGGCCGCGTCCCCACCGCACAGGACGTCGAGGGCCTCACCTACACCAAGCAGGTCGTCGACGAGAGCCTGCGCATGTACCCGCCGATCTGGATCTACCCGCGGGACTCCGTCGACGCCGACGAGCTCGGCGGCTTCCACATCCCCGCCAGGTCCTCCGTGCTCCTCTCGCCCTTCGTCTCCCACCGCAACCCGCGCTACTGGGACAACCCCGAGGCGTTCGACCCGCACCGCTTCGACCCCCAGGCCGTCAAGGCCCGGCCCAAGATGGCCTACTTCCCCTTCGGCGCGGGCGCCCGCATGTGCATCGGCAACTTCATGGCCCTCCTCGAACTCCGGATGATCGTCGCGATGATCAACCAGCGGTTCAAGCTGAGCCTGGTCCCCGGCAGCTTCCTGCGCTACGGGGACACCTCGATCTCCCTGCGCCCGACGTCCGAGGTCCTCGTCGTCCCGCAGTCGCGCACCGCGGGGGAGCGGCCGTGACCACCGTGGCGAAGTCCGGGCAGGACACCCCGTCGTTCACCTCCCTCGACCCGCGCACCGGCGAGACCGTCGGGGAGCACACCGTGCACGACGAGGCCGCCGTGGCCGCCGCCGTCGCGGCCGCGCGGAAGACCCAGCCCCACTGGGAGGCGCTGGGCTTCGCCGGGCGCAAGCGGCACCTCGACGCCTGGCGCAGGCTGATCCTCGCCCGCGCCGACGAACTGATCGACCTGATCTGCGCGGAGACCGGCAAGACCGCCGACGACGCCCGCCTGGAGGTCGTCCTCGTCGCCGACCACCTGCGCTGGGCCGCCGCCAACGCCGAACGCGTGCTGCGCCGCCGCCGCGTCCCCTCCGGCCTGCTGATGTTCAACCAGTCGGCCACCGTCGAATACCGCCCGCTGGGCGTCGTCGGCGTGATCGGACCGTGGAACTACCCGGCGTTCATCCCGATCGGACCGGTCTCCGCCGCGCTCGCCGCCGGCAACACCGTGGTGTTCAAGCCCAGCGAGCTCACCCCCGGCGTCGGCGAGTGGCTGGCCGCCACGCTCGCCGAGGCGGTGCCCGGCCCGGCCCTCCTCCACGTGGTGACCGGCTTCGCGGAGACCGGGGCGGCGCTGTGCCGGTCCGGCGTGGACAAGGTCGCCTTCACCGGGTCCAGCGCCACCGGCCGCCGCGTGATGGCCGCGTGCGCAGAGAACCTCACCCCCGTGGTCATCGAGGGCGGCGGCAAGGACGCCATGATCGTCGACCGGGACGCCGACCTGGAGGCCGCCGCCGACGCCGCGGTGTGGGCCGCGATGTCCAACGCCGGACAGACCTGCGTGGGCCTGGAGCGCGTCTACGCGGTGGACGCGATCGCGGACCGCTTCCTCGACCTGGTCACGGAGAAGGCCGCGGCGCTGAGGACCGGCGGTCACCCGGAGGCCGACCTCGGGCCGATCGTGATGCCCCGCCAGGTCGAGATCATCACCGGGCACGTGCGGGACGCGGTCGCCCGCGGCGCCCGCGTGCTCCTCGGCGGCGAGGGGACCGTCACGCCCCCGTACGTGAGGCCGACCGTGCTCGCCGACGTGCCCGAGGACTCGACCGCCCTCACCGAGGAGACCTTCGGGCCCGTCATCGTCGTCAACCGGGTGGCCACCACCGACGAGGCGGTCGAGAAGGCCAACGCGAGCCGCTACGGGCTCGGCGCGTCGGTGTACTCCCGCGCCAACGGCCCGGAGATCGCCCGGAAGCTGAAGGCGGGCATGGTCTCGGTGAACGCCGTCATCGCCTTCGCCGGAATCCCCGCCCTGCCGTTCGGCGGCGTCGGCGACTCGGGCTTCGGCCGCGTCCACGGCCCCGACGGACTGCGGGAGTTCACCCGCACCAAGGCCGTCACCCGGCAGCGCTTCCGCCCGGTGATGCGGCCGAACTCCTTCAGCCGGCCCGCCGGAACCATGACGACCCTGGTCCGCATGGTGCGCGTGACCCATGGCCGGTAGGGCGGCGCCGGGGCCCGGCCCCGCCACCACCCGCCACCGCCGCCGACCACTCAGAACGAGAGAAGCAGCGTGACCACCCCATCACCGACCTCTGTGTCGACCGCCCTCGCGACCCTCGCGGACCCGGCGACGCGCCCCCGGCCCTACGCCACCCTGACCGCCCTCCGCGACGCCTCCCCGGCCCTCGACCCGGTCTCCGGCATCGTCGTGGTGGGCCGCCGCGCCGACTGCGAGACCGTGCTCAGGAACCCCACCGTGAGCAGCGACCGCACGGGCTCGGACATCGCCAAGGTGCCCCAGCAGCCCAACCTGATGAACCTCGACGAACCCGACCACACCCGGCTGCGACGGCTCGCGGGCAAGGCGTTCAAGCCCCGCATCATCAACGGCTGGAAGCCTCGCATCGAGGCCCTCGTCCAGGAACTGCTGGGGGAGATCGCCACCGCGGACGGCAGCGTCGACCTCGTCTCCGCCTTCGCCTACCCGCTGCCCGTCCGGGTGATCTGCGAAATGCTGGGCGTGCCCAAGGAGGACCACCCGGTCTTCGAGCGGTGGGCGACCGCCATCGCCTACACCGTCGACCCCCAACTCGTCCCCGGACAGCGGGCGGTCGACGTCGGCGAGGAGGTCGAGGAGGCCCGCACCGGCTTCATCGGCTACTTCTCCCGGCTGATCGCGGAGCGCAAGCAGGACCCCCGCGACGACATCCTCTCCGAGCTGATCAAGGCGGAGGAGGAGGGCGACCAGCTCACCGAGCGGGAGCTGATCATCATGTGCATCCTGCTCCTGGTCGCCGGGCACGAGACCACGGCCAACCTGATCCTCAACGGCATCCAGGCCCTGCTGCGCCACCCCGAGCAGCTCGAACTGCTCCGCGCCGACCCCTCGCTCGCCGAGGGGGCCGTCGAGGAGGTCCTGCGCTACGACGCCCCCGCACAGATGATCACCCGCATCGCCGCGGAGCCGTTCACCGTCGACGGCCTGGAGATCGAGGCCGGTTCGCCGATCCTCGTCCTGATCGCCGCGGCCAACCGGGACCCGGAGGTGCACAGCGATCCGGACGTCTTCGACATCACCCGCGAGAACACGAGCCACATGGGCTTCGCCGCCGGTGCGCACTTCTGCCTGGGCTCCGTGCTCGCCCGGCTGGAGGGCGCGATCGCCCTGCGCGCCTTCGCCCAGTCCTTCGTGGAACCGGCGCTGAACACCGGAACACTGCACTACAGGCCGCACGTGGCGGTCCGGGGACCGGACCGGATGGACGTCGCGTTCAAGGAGATCCGCCTCGCCGCCGCACCGGCCGGCGACGGCACGACGGGGGAGGGACACACCCATGGCCGATGAACGCTGGCGGCTCTCGGTGGCGGAGGACCGCTGCGTCGGCTCGGGCGTCTGCGCCGCGAGCGCCTCGCACCGCTTCTACGTGGAGGACGGGCTGGCCCACCCCGAGGACGAGGTCGTCGACGCCGACCCGGAGGTGCTCGGCGCGGCGGAGTCCTGCCCCATGGAGGCCATCTTCGTACGGGTCGAGGCGAGTGGGGAGTTGCTGACACCGCCGGAGTGACCGGACAAACGCCTCCAACTCAGAACCTCGCACAGCAGACATGAACAGACGGGGAGAACGCAGTGCCCAGTGATTCCAGTCCACAACCGGACAGCCCGCAGCCCCCTTCCGCCGAGGGTTCCGTTTCCGTGAAGGAGGTGCGGAGGCTGGAGCGGGTGATCATCCGGTTCGCGGGGGACTCGGGTGACGGGATGCAGTTGACGGGTG
>NZ_JBSFWT010000091.1:0-28988 GCF_053594975.1 Streptomyces sp. NPDC002537 | reverse complement strand
AACCGCACCGAGACCGAGTCCAGCGCGACCACCTGGGTCTCGCCGTGGCCGTAGACCTTGGAGAGATCCGTGGCGTGGGCCGCCACCGCGGTCGGACGGGCGGCGGTGGGGGCGGGGGTCACGGGGCACTCCTGTCGAGGCTGGTCTGTCACAGCTGGCGCCGTGCGTCCTCACGGGCCAGCCGTGCCCTCCGACGCACGGGCCTCTTCCATGCTGACCGCCGTGCCGAGCGTGACCGTCAACCCCTGTGTCTGCCCTTCCGTCCCGCCACGGTCGGATCGAAGGGTGCCGCGTCATCCTGCGGTATGTCCTCTTTGGATGGTGCACTGCCCGTGCCGGTCGCCGCGGGGTGAGCGTGCCCGGTGTTCGCCGGGAGAGTCGCCCTGCCGTCCTGCCGGGTGCGACCGGGATCGCCACGAGCGCGGTGCGGTGTTCCCAGGGGACCCGTGTTCGTCACGTCCTGGCAGGCTCCGTGCTCGGCCTTTGCCACTGCCGTGAATCAGCGGACTACGGTCATCACCGCCAGCAGTAGCCGAGCGCCCTGTCTCCAAGCCGATGAGCACGAGGACGTGCTGCTTCAGTCGACAAGGCGGGCGGGGCGGCCAGGGGCGTCACCGGCCACTCGGCACTTCTACCTTGCCCCTCACCGGCACGGCGAGCTTCATGGCCGGCGTGTGCTTGAAACGCAAAGTAACGGTTATCGCGCTGCCCACCGGCTGCTTCCCCTTCAGGCCGGTGAACAGGATGTGGGGCCCTCCGTCTTTGAGCTCCAGTTTCCCGTGGGCCGGGATGTCGAACCCGGATACCGGCGCGGCCTTGTCGTCCGCGGAGTCATGAAACTGAACCCCTTCGGCGATGTCCGACGAGACGGAGTCGAGGTGATCGGCAGCGTTACCGCTGTTCTGAATCAAAGCGAAGACAGAGGCCGTTCCCGATCCGGTTTCCGCCATATACATGTCGGACACTCCGAGTTTCGCCGCGGACGGGGTGGAGCCTCCTTCAGCACCCTTCCCATTCCCTTGGCCAGAGCAACCGGTCAAAGCCAGAGCACTCACCACAATGATCGCACTGACGCGAGCAGCCTTGGCGACAAAGGTGTTCATTTTACCGGGACACTTTCACTAAAAGAAGAACGCTCTGACGATTCCAGGCACAGCCACAACTGCCCGGAGATTCCGAGTTCCTGACGAGAGTTCAGGCAGGGTCACCCCTGGCGGTGACACAACCCTAGGGATGACCTCACGCCAACAACCAGCTCCAAAGGTTGACCACTTGAGGGAGAAGGTTGCCAAAAGGCACTGACCGGCGGGGGCTTCATGTATTCGAGAAACGTTCTTCACCGGCCAGCGGAGAGTTTCACACTCCACCCTCCGGCCTGCACGAACTTGCCGGTTGACCATTGGGCACGGAAGTCTTCTTTCGAATACCGAGGCATCTGGTCAACTCTTTTAGGATTACCTGTACGCCATTGGCGACAGCCACATAAATAACGTGGCGTCACCGGCAGTATTTCACTGCGGCACCTGTTTCGCTACGCAAGGAATCTCTGAATGCGAATGTCCGCGACTTCTCGACGTTTCATCGTCGGCCTGTGCACCACCGGGGTGCTCGCCACAGGAATGGCCGGCACCGCCGCCGCGGTCGCCCCGTCCGTTCTGGGCAAGACGCACACACAGTCCCAGAAGACGGGCGCCACCTCGCCCAAGACCGACTCCGGCCTGAGCGCCACCGGCAAACTTTCGGGCGGCGCCTGGTACAAGAACGGCGAGTTCGACATCACCAACAACACGGGGAAGCCGGTCGGCGACTGGACCATCGAGTTCGACCTGGCAGGTTCATCGTCGTTCTCGGTCAACTACGGTGCCGAGGTCAAGAACTCCCACGGCAACCACTGGGTCGTCAAGGCCGGCACTGGTGGCACCGTCCAGCCCGGCCAGAAAGCACAGTTCTCGTTCGGCATCGGGGGAGACGGCAAGAGTGATGTCTCCTTGACGAACACCACGATCAACGGCCAGCCGTTCAGCTTCGACAGTGGAACGAAAGACGCCCAGGACGACAAGAACGTCCCGCTGCCGAAGTCGCTGGAGGCCGGCAAGACCTGGGCTTCCGACTCGACCATCAAGGCCGACCTTCAGGCGAACACATACCCGGGCGGCTCGACGGTCAACGCCAAGATCAGCAATCCGGACCACAAGGCCATCAAGAACTGGACCGTCGCCTACGGCGTCGATCCCGGCACCAAGATCCAGAACCCATGGGGTGCCGACATCAAACTGTCCCAGGACCAGACGATGGTCATCATCCGCGGTACCACTCTCCAGCCCAACGGCGGCGACGGAGGCTCCATCGGCTTCAGCACCCAGTACGACCCCAACGATCCCACCTCCCCGGAAATCAAGGTGAAGGCGGCCAAGAACCCCCACTTGGCCAAGAGCGCGCCCTATGTCGACCCCACCCTGGGCCTCGGGGACGGCACGCTCTCCATCGGCGGCAAGACGGTGAAGATCGCTGACTACCTCAAGCAGACGGGAGCGGATGACGTCACTCTCGCCTTCCTCCAGGCCGACCCCAAGACCAAGGCCGCCTCCTGGGCAGGTTCCTACTCCACTCACAACTACCTGGCCAAGCAGATCAATGAGATCCGGGACGCCGGGCACGATGTCGTGGCCTCGTTCGGCGGGGCGAACGGCACGACCCTGGCACAGGCCAACCAAGACGTCGACAAACTCGCCAAGGACTACGAAGACGTCATCACCCGCTACAAGCTGACCAAGATCGACTTCGATATGGAGGGCAGTGCACAGGGCAACAATGACTACAACAAGCGCAACGGCAAGGCCCTGGCCAAGGTTCAGGAATGGGCCAAGAAGAACAACCAGCACCTGTGGATCAGTGCGACCCTCCCCGTACTCCCCAGCGGCCTCGTGGACGACGGCAAGGGCTCGCTGAAGAGCATGACCGACGCGGGTGTGGACGTATCCCGCGTCAACATCATGCAGATGGACTACGGCGACTCCGCGTACGACCCCAAGAAGGACGGGAGCATGGCCGACGCCTCGATCAAGGCGGGCGAGAACCTCAAGAACCAGCTCAAGGAGTTCTTCCCCAAGAAGAGCGACAAGCAGCTCTACGGCATGATCGGCTTCACCCCCATGATCGGCGTCAACGACACCACGGACGAGATCTTCACGCTCGACGACGCCAAGAAGCTGCGGCAGTGGGCGGACCAGCACGGTGTGGGCATGATGTCGATGTGGTCCGGCGGCCGTGACCAGCCAGGCAGGCCCGGCCCCGACGCCAGCGGTACCCATGAGAAAGCGCTCGCCTTCTCGAAGATCCTGTTCGAGGACCGCACCTGAGTAACGACGCAGTGTTCTTCGGACAAGCGTCACCAACTGGCAGGCAGGAGCGGAGCCGGCTCCCGTTCATCCGGCGGACCAGCCGGGCGACTCATCGCCTGACCGACGCCGGGCCGACCACGGAAATCTGGCATTAACTACATACGCGGTCTTGTCACGCGTGAGCCGCAGCAGCTGATGGACAGCCGCTGCGGCTCACGCGTTGCCCTACTTCAGAAGAGAACCACGGGAGGCTGTGGGACTGGATACCGACGCCGGGCGTACGGGCCGGAAGACCGCACGACTCGGCTCAGTTCACGCAAGGGATTCCGCCCTCCTTGACCGCGTCGCCCGCGAACTCGTCATCGGGCACCGACGGAGGCGAACTCGACGGGGAGGCCGACGGGCTCGAGGCGGCGGCGCCCGGGCCGGTGAAGTCCTTGCCGAGGGTGACCCGGACATGCCCGGCGGGGATGGAGGCGTCAGCAGCGGGGGCGGCGGTCACGCCCAGACGGGCGGCGATCTGCCGGGCCGCGGCCTGGCCGTCCCTGCCATAGGCGACGGTGGTATGCGACCGCGGCACGTCGTTGGAAGTCTGGCCGGCCGTGTAGCCCAGGTCTTTCAGGGCTTTGAGCTCTTCGCCGGCGCCACCGGTCTTGCCGGATCCATTGAGGACGTCCACTGTCGCGGAGGCAGGCTTCGCCGAACCGGAACCGGAGGACTTCCCACCCGGCTTGCCGTCGCCGCCGCTCGGTGACGGGGACGAGCCGCCGAACTCCGCCCGTACCAGTCGCCGTACTTTCTCCACGTCGACGAGCTGCACGTCTTCTTTGTTGCGGGTGGCGGACCCTTCGGTCGGCAGGGTACGGAACTCGACCTTGCCCCCGGTGAGGTTGGTCGCCTGCTGCGAAAAGTCGATCACGTTCAGGCCGCTGTCGATGACCAGATCCTTCTTCACCACTCCGAAGAGCCCCTGCAACTTGCCGAGGTCGTCGAAGACACCCTGTGTCTTGAGCTTGTGGGTGATGGAGGAGAGGAACGCCTGCTGACGGTGGGTACGGTCCAGGTCACCACCGGGCAGGCCGTGCCGCTGACGGACGAAGGCCAGTGCCTGGCGCGGGTTCAGCTTTTGCCGTCCCGCCGGGAAGTCGGCCCCGGAGTACCGGTCCTTCACCGGATGTTTGAGACACACCTCGATGGGCTGGAGTTCCTTGGCGATGTCGTAGAAACCGAGCAGATTGACCTCGGCGAAGTGGTCGATGGGCACACCGAGGAAGTTCTGCACGGTGGCCAGGGTGGCTTCCCGGCCCGCCTCCCGACTCCCGGCCTCCAGCTTCGCGCCGCGTACACCCTGGGCGGAGAGCTTGTCGTGGCGCCCGGCATAGGCGTTGCCGTACGCCTCTTTGATCTTGTGTTTCCCCTGGACCGAGCCGTCGCCGTTGTGGGTCTCGACGTAGTCGTCGCGGGGTATGGAGAACGCCTGAACCTTGCCCCCGTCAGCGGGTATGTGCATCAGGATCAGGGTGTTGGTGTTGTAGTAGCCGATCTTGCTGGAACCCGCGTGGAGTTGGTCCTGGACGAACTCCTTGGGCAGGTCGTTCCCGTCCATATCCTTGCGTGAATCGAGACCGATCAGCAAAAGATTGACGGAGTTGTCGAGATGCTTCGGCGCGTGCTTGCGCACCGCGTCGAGCGCGTCGGACGTCATGAGGTTGCCTTCAAGCCAGTGATAGGCGGCCCAGGCGACCGTGCTGGTCGCCAGCACGGTGAAGGACACAGCGCTTACTACGACCCTTCCGACGATGGCCCTCCTGGGGGTACGTCTGCCGGTCCTGGCGCCGCGCCGCCGTCCGGCGGCCTTCCTCCGCGCGCGCCCTCCAGTACCCGCTCGATGGTCACGCACCGCCTATTTCCTCACGTTCTGCTGGTTCCGGAACCGGCGTACCGCCAGCACCGAGACCACCGCGGCCTCGGCCATGGCCATCGCCGGGAAGGCGTCGATCGCCCAATGCACCGCCGCGGTGCCGAGCCCCTTGCCCTGGAGGCTCGTCCTCCCTGTCGCCTGTTCGGCGATCACCGTGATCAGAGCCACCGCTATCGGCGGTGCGCACACCACCCACCAGGCCTCCGCACGCGAGCACTTGAACGCGGTCGCAGCGGCTCCGGCAGCCGCGGCGAGCACGAAAAGCACCCCCGGTGACGCGCCGGTCAGTCCGTCCACGAACGCGCCCAGCACGGGCAGCGCCAGCCCGATGAAGGCGGCACTCGCAGCTTCCGCCGGATCGCGCGTCCGTGCGGTACGTCCGCGCCTCCGTGCCCCGCTCGCCGCGCGTCCCCGCGAGGCCGACGCATGGCGCGACTGCTGCGGTACCCGCGCGCGGGATGAGGGCGCGGCCCGACCCCGGCCTGTCATGGACGCTCCGAATTACATAGTTGGGCATCTGGCGAGTGATTGAAGTGACCCATACGGATATATGGCAGAGATTCTCTGTTTCCGATCTTACGTTCCACACCACGGTCCGCTCATCACGAGGCCGGGCAGCCACGCTCCCAAGAGAAGGAGAGAAGGACCTCCACCCAAGGGAGAACCCGGCCGTCATGGCATCGGGCACATCAGCCTCTTCTCCGGTCCGGCAGCAATTACGTGACACTCTTCGCATGCACGCCCGGGGGAAGCAGGAATGCGCGGTCGTCGGCGTCGTATTCATACAGTCCGGCGTAGCGGCCCCAGGCACTGACTGTCCGGTTCTGGAAACCGGCCTGCTCGGTGAAATGTCCGCGGCAATCACCGCACAGGCCGAGCAGCTCACGAAGGGACGCGCGAAGCGCGGAGAAGGACCACAACCGCCTTCGCGTGCTGACTTCGTGTTTCGGTGAGGTAATCCTGGACGAAAAAATCAAGGACTACCTCGGACGAGGGTACGACTGCGTGGAACGGTTCAGCGTTGCAGAGAACGTTCATATACGGAAAGGGCGATTGGAGATCAAAGATCCGCTCTTGAGGACAGGCGGTAGGCCAAAGGTGGATCCCGAATGTCCCACCGATGACAGTTTCATCGATGAAGCCGCGAAACCCCGCCTGACGTTTGACACGGCATCCACGGATTACCCATGATCAATATCGGAATCCATGGCCGAAGCCGACGACACGTCAGGCGCATGGCCAGGGAATTCCCGCAGGCCCCGGCAGTCGATGAGCCTTCTCCTCTCCCGTAGAAGTGCGCGATCTGCAAACGGATTTCCCCCCTCGGACAAACTCAGAAGAAGGAAGGGCGGATGGCAACCTATCTGTCTCCCGGCGTGTTCGTAGAAGAGAGCGCAGGCGGCTCTCGGCCGGTGGAGGGCGTCGGCACGGCCGTGGCCGCTTTCGTCGGCTTCGCCGATCAGGGCCCGCTGAACGAGCCGGTGCGCATCACCAACTGGGGCCAGTTCAACAAGACTTTCGGTGAATTCGCCGACGGGTACTATCTCGCGCACTCGGTCTACGGCTACTTCGCCAATGGCGGCGGCACCTGCTACGTCGTCCGCGTCGGCGGCCAGTCGACCGGCAGCGAGGACGCCGTCGAAGGCAGCCAGCCCACGGCTGTCGCGCCAGCTCAGGTTCTCGGCGGCTTCCGCGTGGCGGCCCTGCCAGCCGCCACCGACCGCAACATCTCGGTGGACGTGCAGCGCAAGCCCGGCGACCCGAAGGCCAAGCGAGCAGCAGCCGGCGCCACCGACAAGGCCAAGGCCGCCAAGGACGGTGCCACCTCGCCGGAGGGCACGGACGGCGACCTCTTCGTCTTCACCGTCAAGGTCGACGGCTCCCCCACCGAGTCCTTCGAGGTCTCCGCTGAGAAGACCTCGCCCGCGTACGTGGTCACGCAGGTCAAGGAGCGTTCCAAGTTCGTCCTGGTGGAGGAGGCTCCCGCCGTCACGGGTGCCGCGCTCGCGCTTCCCGAGTCCTCCACGCTGGCGCTGCGTTCCACCCCGGCCGCCGAGGGCGTGGGACCCGAGACCGCCGCGAAGAACGTCGTCGGGCGCTACGTCGGCAAGGTCAACGACCGTTCCGGTCTCTCCGGCCTCGAAGCCATCGACGACATCACCATGGTCGTCGCCCCGGACCTGATGGCCGCCTATCAGAACGGCGCCGTCAGCCGCGAGCAGGTCAAAGCCATCCAGATGGCCATGATCAACCACTGCGAGAACATGGCCAACCGCATGGCCATCATCGACCCGCTTCCCGACATGGGACCCACCGAGGTCCACGAGTGGCGCCAGAATGAGGCGGGGTTCGACTCCAAGTACGCCGCCCTGTACTACCCGTGGATCCAGGTAGCCGACCCGTCCACGGGCAAGGGCTTCCTGATGCCCCCCTCCGGCCATGTCGCCGGCCTGTGGGCCCGCAACGACGAGGCCCGCGGCGTACACAAGGCTCCGGCCAACGAGGTCCTGCGCGGTGCCCTGGACCTCGGTATCCAGGTCACCAAGGGTGAGCAGGAGCTGCTCAACCCCGCGGGCGTCAACTGCATCCGCAGCTTCCCCGGCCGAGGCATCCGCGTGTGGGGTGCTCGCACCCTCTCCAGCGACCCGGCATGGCGCTACCTGAACGTCCGACGCCTCTTCAACTACCTTGAGGAATCGGTCTACCTGGGCTCGCAGTGGGTGGTATTCGAACCCAACGACGAGCGGCTCTGGTCCACTATTCGCCGCAACATCTCCGCGTTCCTCACGAATGAATGGCGCAACGGTGCTCTCTTCGGCAGCACACCGGAGGAGGCCTTCTACGTCAAGTGTGACGCGGAGACCAACCCGCCCGAGGTGATCGATGCGGGTCAGGTCATCTGTGAAATCGGCGTGGCGCCCGTGAAGCCGGCCGAGTTCGTGGTGTTCCGGATTGCACAGGAATCAGCATCGGGCTCTTCCGGAGAATGATCCGACTTCTCACCTGAGCAACATAAAATCGAGACAGGGGTTCAAGGAAAATGGCAGAGAACAACGGCTCCGTATACCGCACAGATACCTTCGAGTTCCAGATGGATGGGATCACCATCTCAACCCTCAAGAAGATCGACGGGCTGACCATGGAGGTCGAGACGACGACCGAAAAGGTCACGGACGGCACGGGTAAGATCATTACGCAGACGGCCGCTGGGTCCCAGAAGCCGCCCGCGATCTCCCTGACCCGGGGGATGGCCAAGGCTGATGCGCTGACTGAGTGGCTGAAGAAGTCCACCACCAGCCCGGCTGACGAGGCGAAGAAGAACGTCAGCATCACCTACAAGACGGCTGACGGCAAGGACAAGATCACGTGGGACCTCAAGGGTGCCTGGGTGAGCTCGTACAAGCCCGGCTCCCTCGACGTGACGAACGGGCAGCCGCTTGATGAGACCTTCACCATCACGTGTGACGAGGTCACGATCAAGTGAGGCGTGGGCGCATAGCCGTAGAGCCGCAGGCAACTCTCCCGGCAGCCCCGTCGGTTGACGCACCCGTGCCTTCCCCGGAGGCCGCAGGCCCGCGGATCGGGTCTGCGGCTCTCCGTACCGAATTCCCCTTCACGCTGCCGCGCGGCTACGTGGACCGGAAGGGAGAGGTGCACCGGGAAGGTGTGATGCGCCTTGCCACGGCCCGCGATGAGCTCCTGCCGCTCAGCGACCTCCGAGTCCGGGACAACCCGGCGTATCTGTCGATCGTCCTGCTGAGCCGACTTATCACCCGGCTCGGCACCCTGACGGACATCGACGCGGACATCGTGGAGCAGTTCTTCGCCGTCGATCTCGCTTTCCTCCAGAAGTTCTACGAGAAGATCAACCTGGACGGCACAGCGCTCGCTTCGACCGTGTGCCCGGACTGCCACCACGAGTTCAACGTGGACATGGGGAGCCGCCTGGGGGAATGAGGGTGTACGCGGCCGAAGACCTGAAGTCCGAGATCGCGTACATCGCTTATCACTTCCACTGGCCGCACAGTGAGTTGATCGACTTGGACCACGTGCAGCGTCGTGACTACATACGCCAGATCACACACATCAATCAGCGTCTTACAGACGGGAACTAAAGAGTATGCAGCACCGGATCACCCGCGTCAGCCGTGAAGAGGACTGGGCCAGCGCCCCGACCGATACGGCACAGCGGGTTCCGGTGGTGCTGCCCCAGAAGATACGTGTGATCACAGGTGGTGTACGCCCTGTCACCGAGGTCGCTCGCGTCACCGACTTGCTTCCCTCGTTCCAGGATCATCGGTTCTGCGGCGAACTCCCGACTCTGATCTCCCCGGAGCCGCCGCTGGTGTTCCAGCCGCGGCCGGGTCAGTGGGACGCATCGCTGCTGAAGTACCGCCCGGCCGCTCAGCTTTATTGGCGGTCCTCTCAGCAGCGTCCGGGAGACGAGGCGTCGGCCGAGAAGGCGGAAGCGACACCGCCCGCGCGGTCAATGACCGTGGTCCCGGCGGCCACCATGGACGCCGAGGCCACGGCCAGCGGCCTCCCCTCAGAGTCGCAGGCGACATCGAACCTGGAGGCAGGTCATCGCCATCGTCGGTTCGGACGTCGCCGTCGCCCGGCACGCTCAGCCGACAACACCTCACAGCTACGTCGTTCCAAGGAGCCCACCACCGGCGCCCCGATGCCGTCCTCCGAGACGGCGGTTTCCGCCGCCGAAAGGCGGCACTCGCAGCCCACGAGCACTCACACAGCACTGCCAGAGGCGGCCGTCGAGCCCCTGTCTTCGCGAGAGAGCGCGACATGGGACGAATCCCGACCGGGTTCAGCGCCGCGCTCACAGGGTTACCAGGAAGCCACTCTCACCAGAACGGCGACCGATGACTGTGCGAGCACCGCGTCCATGCGAGGCGCTGGCACAGCGGCAGCCGACGAGAGCCAGGCAGCCCCGTGGCGACTGGTTCGCCGGGTCGCGTCCCTGTCTCTCCTTCCTGAACGGCTGCGCGGTGGACGGGCTCACGCCATTGGGCCCAGGGCGGCTGAGGCCGACACCAAAACGTCCGCGGACAACCAGCGCATGACCCGTAGGAAGGACAGTGCCCCGGTAACGCACACCGCCGTGCGCGAAGGGGCGCATCCGGCACCACGAACCACCGACGACGACAGCTTTCCCGGAGCCTTCAAGCACTCCGCACCGGTCACCGTTCCCTCGACCGGCCAAGCAGGTCCGCTCGTGCGCCTCCCCGCATCAGATGAACGCCCCTCGTCCGCCCGCTCGACGCGGCCGGAGCAGGCGACCCGCGCGACAGCGGGGAAGCCCGCTCCCGCGAGGCGCTTTATCCGTGCCGCTCTCACCGCCGTGGCATGGCGAGGACATGAAGGCCTGCCCGCTTGCGACGGCGAGCAGACGACTACGAACGAGCCCGCCACGTCACGTGGCCCCGCTACCGAGCGCCCGGCAACACAGGTCATCGCGCGGGGCGCTACGCGTTCCTTGTCCCCGCTCCTCAACGCCATGACGCGTCCGAGGTCGCTGCGCCGGCTCTCCCGTCCCTCATTCGACGGCACGGACACACATGTCGAGCCTGTCAGAGTCACTGTGACTGGGGCGGCCGAACCTGCCCATGACACTTCCGCCACCGCGGCCGAGAGCGCCCCGCTCGCCGGCAGCACCGCTGCCGCCGCCGTGTCCTCCCTCGATCAGGTCCGCCCCGCAAGCGAACCCAGCGCGGGAAACGTGGCTTCCGACGCCCGCTCAGAATCGCGACCTGCCAAGCGCGCCGCGAGGGCGGGATCCTCGCACGCCGACACGTCGCCGGCCGTGGCCAAGCCGAGTCCTTCCTCGCCCCGGGTGCCGGTGCGCCAGGCGTCTGCCGAAGAGGCACGGCAGCAGCCCACGACCGACGGCCCGAACGTACCGGCCGCCATTCCCGGCGCCAACGCCCCGACACCCCCGGATGCGCTCGGTGGCCTCAACCGTCCCGAGAGCCCTGCCCACTCCGGCACTGACGAGTCGGCGCCGTCGCATCACCACCGATCGGCCGACAGCATCACGTCAGCTAGCGCCTCTGGTGGCGCTGACGTAGAACGACACAGCACTGACCACGCGCACGAGGACAGAACCCACGTCCCGTCCGTGGAGTCCTCCACGCTCCCCCCGGCGCGACCCGCGCCGCCGTCCCCGGGTGCCAATGTGCCCGAGGAGACGCGGCAGCGGAGTTCCCGTCGCACAGCGAATGGCGAAGCCACGACCGCGGCCGACGGCCGTGTGTCGCGGCACCAGCTCGCACCTCTCCAGTTCGAGGATTCGGTGGCCTCCCCCGTCGGCCAGATGCCTCTCGTCCGGCAGATCGGTGTCGATGCCTTGGCGTCCCGCCACGAGCACAGTGAAAACGACAGGCCCGAGCTGCCCCGTTCCGCCAGTGCTGGCCAAACATCTCTTCCCAGCCGACCGGTCGAAGAGGTTGCGGCCGCTCAGAGCACGTCACCGGCGAAGCGGACCACAGCTCCGCTGAAGAGTGGCGCCCCTCAGGAGAAACAGCAGCCCGCGGAGTCCCGTGCCACGGTCGGCGACCAGAGCACGGTGCAGGACAGCGACAGCTCTCCCCGGGAACAGAAGCGGAAGCATGTCTCAAGCTCCCGGCCGGAGCCGTCACGAGCCCCCGGGGCGGCTCCTGAGAACGCTCCCGGGAACGAGGGAACATCAGCGGAGAACCCGCTTCCTTCCGACGCAGCGTGGCCGAAGCAGACCATCCATATGGCGACGAGAGGAATCGCCTCTGCGAGGCGCTTCGTTCGTGCCGTCCTTGACTCCGTGACCGGACGCAGGGCCAGCTCGGGTCCGCCTGCTCACGATGGCGAGCAGGCAGCCACGGACGAGCTCGCCGCGTCACACGGCCCCGGCCCCGAACGCCGAGAAGTACCGGGCGCAGCGCGGGCCGCCGAACATCCCTCCGCCCGGGTAATGGGCGACAAGGCACGACCGGAGTCACAGCACCGGCTGCCCCAACCCGTCTCCGACGGCACGGACGCGCGTGCCAAGGCCATCAGGGGCGCTGCCGGCAAGCCAGTCGCGGCGAAGCCGACCGGGCCCCTGTCCCCGGCGCCGATGAACGAGGCGCCAGCTGGGCAAGGATGGCAGCATCCCGCAACCAACGGCGCGGCATGGGCAACCGGTCACCGTACCGACGCTCCGACATCTCCTGACACGCCCGGCGACCTCACCGTGGCGGAGAGCTCTGTTCCCTCCGGTACGGGGGGCAAGGCGGCAACATCCCGCCCGAGTCGGCCGATCGACGGCATGACAACGACGGACACAGCCTGCGACGCTGATCCACGACAGCCCGACGCCGACCACGCGAGCGAGGACGAACCCCACGTCCCGGCCGTGGCGTCCTCCACGCCTGCCCAAGCGCGGCCCACGCCTCCCCCGGGGGCTGGTGTGCCCGGGCAGTCGGAGCAGCATGCTTCGTCGCACGCGGTGGAGAACGAAGCGGGGCATGCTGCCGAAGGCGGCGCATCGCGAAGCCGTGTCGCGTCCCTCCGATTCGAGGAGCCGATGGATTCCTCCGCCGAGGGTCTGCCTCTCGTCCAGGGCGACGGCACCACCCCTTCCGAGTCCCGTCACAAGCGGCATGACAGCGCCGGGCCGAGGGCGGTCGGTTCTTCTGATAGCGGCCACGCGACTCTTCCCGGCCAGCCGGCCGACGAGGTTGCTGCCCAGAACACGTCACTGGCGAAGCAGTCCACCACTCAGGTGGGGGGCCATCGTCCTCTCGAGGAACGGCAGCACGCCGGACCACGATCCACAGCCGAGTCGGCCAGTGACGTGCCCCTCCGGGAACACGCTTCCGGCTCCCGGCACGAACCGTTTCGAACTCCCAGGCCGCCGCTCGGAAACCCCGGGGTAGACCACGTAGCAGCGGACGGCCCTCACACGGTGAATGACGGCAAGACCGTACCCGCCCCGAGGCATGCTGCGGTCACGGCGCCGGACGACACACACGAGAACTCCGAGCGGCAGACGCCGCCCACCGCGGCAGACCACGCGAATACTCCCAACACCGTTCCCAGCAGCCACAGCAGGGAAGAGGGACAGACCGCGCCCCTGATCCTCGAGGACCCGGTACGCCCTGCCGCTCAGTACGTTGCCCGCCGCGGCACCGTCACTCGGGAAGCCGAGGACCGGAACCACCCCGACGAGCAGACAGCGTTCACTGCTCAGGCCTCCGGCAGCCGACGGACGTCTCATTCCACTCCCTCCGTGTCCAGACACAGCACGCACGACGAGCCGCAGCCCGCCGACGCGCTGCGACCTGTTGCCCGAACCGCGGCAGAGCAGGAGGAGGGCAAGGAGGGCAAGGACTCCAGCCGGATGGCGCAACCCGGGCCGACGCCGGACGTCAATGTCCCGAAGCCGACGCACCACACGTCGCGGGACGGCCGGACGGCGTCCCGGGATCGGACGGTCGCAGGTGCTGTGGAACCCGACGTCGTCCAGGCCGCCGCCTCGACAGCACCGTGTCCAGGCCAGCCGTACGATCACGCGCCGGGTGGCAACGCCCGAGGAGAACACGGCGCAGGCGCCGATGCCACGGCGACGGCCGACCGCTCTTCACGTGTTCGCCGGAACGCCCGTCCTGCCGCGGCTCCCGCTGCCGACGTCAGCGAGGCCGCCGTAGCAGACGGACACGTCCGCCCGCCCGGTGGAGAGCTCGTGAACAGCACGGCCGCCCAGCGCCTCCTCTTCGCGAAGCGGAGCCGAACCAACCCGCCGGCCTCGGCACGCCAGAGCGATGCGGAGGCCCCGGACGCATCGGCCGACACGGCCAGCGTGCCGCAGGGTGCCACAGCGCGGCTTACCGTGGCCGCGGATCAGGGTGCCGATCGTCAGGACTCGCGAGGCACGCCGAGGAAGCGCCGGTCGCAGGCCGCTGTCGAGACCAGCGCAACCGTCCGTGGCGAATCCCTGCTGCCTCCGCGTCCCCACGAACAGGCACGGCCCGCAGCCAAGCGTCTCCCCCTGGCGTCGGGGAACGGCGAGGACGGCCTCTCGGTCGTCAAGCGCGATACCGTCCGAAGGCGGCAGACCGTGCCAGCCGCAGTTCGCGTTGCGGGCGAGGAGAACGGTGGCGTTTCCGGCGCCCGCGCAAGTACGGCCACGCCGTCGCAGACGGTACGCGAGGAACGGGGCGACGCGACGGCCCAGGCAACGACGGGTGATACGTCTCCGCGCGTTACGCCTCCGGCCGACACCCCCAAGACCGCCCGCCGCAAAGGCCGCGACCACCGCACGGCGCGGTTGCCCGCCTTCAAGCCGGAAGCCGCCCCGCTAGGGCTGCCGGTGCCTGGCGCTCCGGGTGTGTCCGTTCCCGACAAGACCCCCCGGACCCATGGGAGCGCCCCGTCCGGCCAAGTGCCGATGAGCAGAAGGCCGGCAGCCCTCTTCCCCGGCCGCGAAGACTCGGGCACGCCGGAACGGCGGAGCTTCACGCCGGTTCGCACGGGGACGTCTTCCGACCTCGCTGCCCCGGCAACGGCCCCCTGGCCCGCCGCCCCGAGTCCGCGCCCCGTCCAGGAGCGTCCAGCGGCCGAGGCCGGGCGTACGTACCCAGCGGCGCGCCCCGAGCCCGAGGCGGTCCCTTGCTCTTGGACTCTGGTGCCGTTGGCGTCACCGTGCTTCACGTCCGCGGTACGGAATGCCCAAGGGCTTGGGTCCGGATACCCGGTGTTCCGGCGGATCGGCACGGAATCGCCCACCACCCGCCCCAGTCGACTCGCAAGCGCCCCGCCAGATGGCCGGAGCGAGCTGTCAGCCGACGGGACCGCCGAAGTGACCTGGGGCATCCCAGCAGGAGTCCTCCACAAGGAAGCGAGGGGTTAGGTCATGGCCAAGGCTCTGGAGCCCATATCCGTACATCGGTTCTCTCTCACGATCGACGGGAAGGACCTCGGTCTCTTCACCGAGTGCACCGGACTGGCCCTGGCGGTGGAAGTGGACGAAGTGGTGGACGGAGGCATCAATGATTCGCTCGTCTACCTCCCCACCCGCATCAAGTATTCGCCACTGGTCGTGGCCCGCCCCGTGAACGAGGACTCACCTCGCTGGTCCCAGTGGGTGCAGGAGTCGGTGCAGCAGCAGGCGAAGCCGTTGACCGGCCACATCGCATGCCTTGGCGAGGACAACAAGCCGGTGGCCACGTGGGAGCTGCTCAACGTGACGCCGGTGGCCTGGCGTGGGCCGAGCCTGCACGCCGCAGGCGGGGGCGTGGCCATGGAGGAGATCGAGTTCGTCCACCGCGGTTTCCTCCCCCAGTCCGATACAGCCAAGAGCTAGGAGGCAGGACGGCATGCCCGCGAATCCGGAAAACAAAATGGTCCACGCCACGTTGGAGGTCTACGCGCCGCCGACGGGTAGCCAGGGCGGGCCTGGCGCGCTGCAGGAAGAGATCAAGCTGCAGTTCAATCCGGCCGAGCTCGCCCTGACGAAAGAGGTGGCCTGGGTGCAGCACGGCGCGCGTTCGGCTTCGTCCACCTCAGTGCCGGAGTTCACCGGCAGTCGACCGCGCGTGCTCGCCATGACAGTGGTCCTTAACGAGAAGGACACACAGGGACTTTCGGTCGACACGAGGGTGGCCAAACTGCTGTCGTGCTGTGTCCCGACCGAGAGCAGTCGCCTGGATGACCAGCCTTCACCCCCCTGGGTGAGATTCCGCTGGGGAAGCTTCGAGTCGGTGTCCTTCGTATCGTTCCTCAGCAGTGTCAAGGCGCGGTACACCCGTTTCTCCACGGGAGGCGAGCCCCTGCGTGCTGTCTGCGAGGTCACGCTGGAGGAGATCGGCACGACGGTCAAAGGGCAGAACCCGACCTCCGGTTCCCCTTCCTCCCGGCAGTCCTGTGTGCTGGTCCGAGGTGACTCCCTGCAGTCCGTCGCGATGCGCAGCACCGGCCGAGCCGCGGACTGGCGACCGATCGCCGAACTCAACGGCATCGGTGATCCGTCGAAGGTGGTTCCCGGGCAGGTTCTGCTGCTGCCTGGTGCCGCCGATCTCTGACCCCTCCCTCCTTCCCTTCCATCGGCTCGACAAGCAAGGACACGCACATGACTGCGCGGCACACCGCCGGACTGGGCATATGGGTCGGCGGCCGTCGGCTGACACCAGCTTTTGACATCGCGCTGGCCTGGGCGTCCGTGGAGGAGAACGGCCGCACCTCGGCAGTCGCGGAGGTCGGCTTCCGGGATCCGCGACACGCTTCCCTGCTGGCCGAGACCGGCATCGACCTTGGCAGTTCGATTGAGCTGAAATCCTTCACCCCTGACGGCCACCACGATCTCTTCGAAGGCGAGGTCACCGACTGCGAAGCGCGGGCAACGCCGGACAGCGGCGTGCTGACAGTGGTCCGCGCCGAGGACCACTCGCACCGCCTCCGACGTGGTACCCGGACGCTCGCGTACCACCAGATGTCGGCTTCCCAGATCGCCCAAAAGGTGGCGGACCTCGCGGGTGTCCGCGCGGGGACCATCGACGACACCCCCTTGGTGTATGAGTTCCTGACCCAACCGGCCATGTCCGACTGGGATTTCCTGGCCCACCTCGCACGGGAGAACGGCTGCGACCTCTTCTTCCGGGACGGCGCTCTGCACTTCCGGAATCCCGCCAAGGCCTCGGACGCGCCTAAGAAGGGCTCGCCGGCCAAGCAAAGTCCATTCGCTCTGGAGTTCGGCGAAAACCTGGTGAAGGTGAGTTCCGCCGCGACCTTGAACGACCAGGTGACCGGCATCGCGGTGCGCGGCTGGGACCCTCAGCGCAAAGAACCCGTCACCGCGCAGAAGACCCCCGGGACGACCACGGTCCACGACGTGGCGTGGAAGGCCGAGTCCAGCACGGTGCGCGGCGAGCCGCTGCTGCTGGCCGGTCTCCCCCACGCCACGCAGAACGAGGTCGAGCACCTTGCCGAGGCCATGGCGAGGGAGGTGACCGCAGGACTGATCCAGCTACGGGCC
This sequence comes from Streptomyces sp. NPDC002537, assembly GCF_053594975.1. Classification (NCBI taxonomy): domain Bacteria; kingdom Bacillati; phylum Actinomycetota; class Actinomycetes; order Kitasatosporales; family Streptomycetaceae; genus Streptomyces; species Streptomyces sp. NPDC002537. The sequence continues at coordinate 11,725 of NZ_JBSFWT010000091.1, read as the reverse complement.
GTCGTACGCGGAGAGCCCCAGCTGCGGCTGCGCTCGGCGGTGGCCATCACTGGTCTCGGCAAGCAGTTCGAAGGCCGCTGCACCGTCACCTCCGTACGGCACGAGTACCACCCCGAGTCCGGTTACCTGTCGGAGCTGACCGTGAACGAAGGCAGCGACCGGGCGGCCGTGGGCCGGCCCGGGGACGGCGAAGCGGGGCTGCGTCGCTTCTTCGGCCTCATGCCCGGCACCGTCGCGAATATCAAGGACGATCAGAAGCAGGGCCGGGTGAAGGTCCAACTGCCCTGGCTGTCAACGGACTACGAGAGCAACTGGGCCCGCACCCTGCAGCAGGGCGGCAGCCGCGGCCACGGTGTGGCCGTACCGGAGGTGGGCGACGAGGTGCTCGTCGGGTTCGAGCACGGCTGTCTGGACCGCCCGTACGTGCTGGGCGGCCTGTACAACGGCGTCGACAAGCTCGCGGACCACGGCCTCGGCCTCGTCGACGGCGGCAAGGGCACCGCCAACCGACGGTCATTCGCCTCCAAGAAGGGGCACCGCCTGGAGCTGCTGGACGCGGACAGCCGCGGCATGGGCGCCACGCTGATCACCGGCGACGGCAAGCTCCAGCTCCAGCTCGACCAGCACAACACCCTCATCTCCGTCCAGAGCGACGGCACCGTCGAGATCATCGCGAAGCGCGGCATCACCGTGGACGCGGGAGAGGCTCCGCTGGAGCTGAAGGGCCAGAAGGTCACGGTGAACGCGCAGGAGGGTGTCGAGCTCTCGGGCACCGAGATCAAGGTCTCCGGAACCGAGGTCAAGATGTCCGGCACCGAGGTCGAGATGAGCGCCACCGCGGTCATGAAGGTCTCGGGCACCGACCTCAAGATGGCGGGCAACGCCATGGCGGAGATCTCCGCCCCCCTCGTCAAGCTCAACTGATCCACCCCGAGCCCCTGAACCCCACTCCTCCGGAAGGAGAACGACCATGCCCCCCGCCGCACGCATCGGCGACCCCACCACGCACGGCGCCGCCGCCGGAGTGGTCACGGGGCCTCCTCTCGCACCCACCGTCCTGATCGGCGGACAACCGGCCGCCGTGGTCGGGTCCCTGGCCACCTGCATGGGCCCGGTCCACATCCCGCCCATCCCCCCGACGCCGGTCATCGCCGTGCGCAGCGTACTCATCGAAGGCATGCCCGCCGCGGCCATGGGCGATGCGATCGGATGCGGCGGCACCATCATCATGGGCTGCCCCACCGTCATGATCGGCGGCTGAGCCCCATGCCCGACTTCTTCATCGGCCGCGGCTGGGCCTTCCCCCTCGGGGTGAGTCCCTCCGGCGGGGTGGCCATGGCCGAGGGCTCCGCCGAGGTCGAGCAGGCCATCCGGCTGATCCTGGGGACCGAGCCCGGCGAGCGGCCCATGCGTCCCGAGTTCGGCTGCGCGATCCGCGACCGCGTCTTCGGGTCCTTCGACGCGTCCACCAGCGGCGCCATCGCCCACGAGGTTCGGCGGGCGCTGGAGCGCTGGGAGCCGCGGATCGTCGTGGACGACGTCAACGTCGTCCAGGCGCCCGGCCGCCAGGAGGTGCTGGACATCGAGGTCGGTTATCACCTCGCCGACACCAACAGCCGCCGCAATCTGGTCCATCCGTTCTATGTGATTCCCGCCCACGAGGGCGCGGAGTCCCGTCCCGAGCAGCGCACCGGCGACGCCGTCGCGTCACCCGATGAGGGAAAACATGTCTCTGCCTAGCCCCAACCTGGACGACCGGCGGTTCCAGGATCTCGTCGACGACGCCAAGCGCTTCATCCAGCGCCGCTGCCCGGAGTGGACCGACCACAACGTCTCCGATCCCGGCGTCGCGCTCATCGAGGCGTTCGCGCAGATGGTCGACCAACTCTCCTACCGGCTCAACCGCGTGCCCGAAAAGATCCACCTGGAGTTCCTGGACCTGCTGGGGGTACAGCTGACGGCCCCTCAGGCAGCGCGTACGGAGCTCACCTTCCGACTCTCCGCCCCTCAGGACACCGACGTCACCGTCGCGGTCGGCGCCGAGGTGGCCACCCCCCGGACGGGCAGCGCGCCCGCGCGCGTCTTCACCGTCAGCCGGGAGCTGGCCATCGTGCCGACCGCGCTCAGCCACATCGGCTCCGCGCCGGCCGGGCAGACGCCCGAGCTGGTCACCGAGCGCTTCATGGCCGGGGAAGCGGCGACCTGCTTCGCGCAGCCGCCGACGCCCGGTGACGCCCTGCTGGTCGGCCTGTCCCAGGCCGCTCCCCGCTGCGCGGTCACACTGCGCGTGGACTGCGCGATGGACGGCGTGGGCGTGGACCCCCGGCGCCCGCCGCGCGTCTGGGAGGCCTGGTGCGGTGAGGGATGGACGGCCTGCGAGATCGAGAGCGACACCACCGGTGGCCTCAACAAACCCGGCGAGATCGTCCTCCACCTGCCCGACGGGCACGTCCCCTCCCTCATCGGGCGCCGACGGGCGGGCTGGCTGCGCTGCCGGATCACCGAGGCGGGGCCCGGGCAGCCGCAGTACTCCTCCTCCCCGAAGGTCAGCGCGCTGGAGGTCTACACGATCGGCGGGACCACGGCCGCGGTGGAGGGCGAGACCATCCCGCACGACGAACTCGGTGTCTCCGACGGCACCTCCGGGCAGTCCTTCACCATCCACCGCACCCCTGTCGTGGGCGGATCGCTGCGCGCGGTCGCGGTGGACACCAAGGCGGGGCGGCAGGTGTGGAAGGCGGTGCCGTCGTTCACGGACTCCGCCCCCGCCGACCGGCACGTCATGGTCGACGAGGTGAGCGGCACCGTCCGTTTCGGGCCGGCCGTGCGCCAGCCGGACGGGGAGATACGCCAGTACGGGGCCATCCCCGAGATCGGCGCCCGGATCACCGCGGGTGCCTACCGGCGCGGCGGTGGCCGCGGGGGCAATGTGGCCGCTGCCACGCTCACCGTGCTGCGCACGCCGCTCGCGCTGGTGTCCCGGGTGGAGAACCGCGGTCCCGCCACCGGCGGCGTGGACGCCGAGTCGGTCGACAGCGTGCGCCAGCGGGCCGGGCACTGGCTGCGTACCCAGGACCGGGCGGTGACCGCCGGGGACTACGAGTCGATCGTGGGCGCGGCCTGCCGTGACGCGGGCCGGATCGAGTGTGTCGCCGAACCCGCCGACTCCGAACGGCCCGGCCTGGTACGCGTCCTGATCATTCCCCGTGTACGGGACGTCCGCGAGGAGGACAGCTGGCAGGAACTGGTGCCCTCGGAGGCAATGCTGACCACCGCCGCCCGCGCCGTGGACGCGGCCCGCCCGCTCGGCGTACAGGTCTCCGTCAGCGGCCCGGCGTACCAGGGCGTCACGGTCGTCGCCGAGATCGAGGCGGTCAAGGGCGCGGACCGTCAGGAGGTCAAGGAGCGGGTGCTGCGCGCCCTCTACGAGTGCCTGAGCCCGCTGCCGTCGTCGCAAGGCATCAACCAGTCCGGCTGGCCACTGGGACGTGCGCTCCGGCTGAGTGATTTGTACGCCGTCGCCGCACGTTGCGAGGACGTGGAGTCGGTGACGAAGCTGGAGATGTACCCAGCGGACATCGGCACCGGTGAACGGCAGCCCGCCACCGACCGCATCGACATCGCCCCGGCGACGTTGTTCCTCTCCTTCCGCCACCAGGTCGCCGTGAAGAGCGCCCGCTAGCCCGGTCCGGTCCCACGAACGGACGAGACGAGAAGAGTCACATGGAGAGACTGCCGTCACCAGCGCCCGCACCGGCCGCAGCCGTACCCGCCGTGCCACCGCTGGTGCCCGGGAGCCGGTCGCTGCGCGCCATCCTCCCGGAGAGCTACCGCCAGGGCGACTTCGCCGACCGCTTCATCGCCGGTTTCGACGATGCCCTCGTCCCCCTCATCACCGCGCTGGACTGCCTGGACGCGTACTTCAGCCCGCGCACCGCCCCGGACGACTTCGTCACGTGGATGCTCGGCTGGACGAACACGGCGCTGCCCGCCTGTGTCGGCCCGGCCGGGCGGCGCAACGCGCTGCTGCTCGGCCACCGGCTGCACGGGCTGCGCGGCACCGCCACTGGGCTGGACCTGCTGGTCCGCTACGTCCTGGGCGGGCGGCTGGAACTCACCGAGTCGGGCACCACCCACTGCGCGGCCTGGCCCTACGACCCCTCGACGCCCGTGCCCGGCGGGAGTTGGGCGCAGGTGCGGGTGCTGCTGCCGTACGGCACGGCGGCGGGACGGCCCGGGGTGGCGGAGGACCTGGAGGACCTCGTACGGGAGTGGATCCCGGCGCATGTCACGGCCCGGGTCACGATCGAGGACGACGAGAACCCACTGCTCGCGCAAGGTACGGCCGGGGAGGCGTACTGATGGGCTCCGACACGTCCGGCCGCCGGGGCTGGCAGGTGCCCGAGGAGCAGGACATCTGCCACAGCTGCGGGGTGGTGGCCTACCCCGGCGAGATGTTCTGCACCGCGTGCGGCGCGTACTTGGCGTGGGACGCGGACAAAAGCGTCCCCGCAGTGCCAAAACAGCCGACGCACGCCGATCCTGTGCGGTCCGGGCCGACCCGACCGGATCCCGCACAGCGGGAACCCTCATGGCCCGAGCCCGCACAGCCGGACGAGGCGCACACGGACGTCTTCCCCTCGGGGAGGATACGGACCGACGACCCACTCTTCACACAGCCACCGACCGCCCCCGCTCCCGTGACCGCCCGGCCCGAACCCGCCCACGGCCGAACGGACTTCGTCGCTCCGGCTCAGGCCGATCTCTTCGCCACGACCGGCTCCGGGTACGCCACCGGCCCCGGAGGTCACTACGAGGCTCTTCCCGGCGCCGATTACCCCGCGTACGTCCAAACGGCCTCCCTCGCACCCGAGCCCGCGGAGGCACAGACCCAGGTGCTCGACGCCGAGGTGGTGCTCTGGACGAGCCTGCCCGAGGGGCACCCGCACGCCCAGGAGACGGAGCCGACGTCCGCGGACGGGGCATCGCACCTCCTGCTGTGCCCCCAGTGCCGGGAACCGAACGCCGAGTCGCGCACGTACTGCCACCCCTGCGGCGCCCTGCTGCGTCCGGAGCCCGAGCCCGAACCCGTCGTTCTCACCCGCTGGGAGAAGCTGCGTCAGCAGTACGTGGAGCGGCCCGAGATCTGGCACTGGGACCGCCGCCTGGGCGTGCTGCTTGCCGCGCTGCCCCTGTGTCTGGTGGCCGGGGTGTCCATGGGCGGCGCCACGGCCTCCGCGGACCAGGCCGTGCCACGGATCAAAGACCATTTCATGTCGCAGTCGGCGGTCGCGCCGGATTCCGTGTCCGCCTCCAGCTCCGCCAAAGGCTTCGAGGCGAACCTCGCCACCGACGGCCTCGACAACAAGGCATGGGCACCGGCGGAAACCGACAAGGAGGCCATCGGGGAATCCTGGACCGCCCAGTTCCAGACCCCGTTCCGGCTGACCTCTCTCGCCATCATCAACGGGGCGGCCAAGACCCCCAAGGAGTTCTTCGCGACCGGCCGCCCGACGAAGATCACGGTGACGGCGACCACCACCGGTCACGGCAAGGTGAAGAAGGACATCACACTCAGCGACCAGCCCGGCCCGCAACGATTCGACCTGGGCATCGACGGCGTGACCTCAGTGCAGGTGACGATCGACGCCGTCCACCCCGGGCTCAAGCCGAACATGCCGGTCGCCATGGCGGAGATCCAGTTCTTCAGCCGGCAGGCGTCATGAGCGTACGCGCCGAGCTGACCGCTCCCGAAGACACGATCACGCCTGGTGACTCGCTGACGGCCCATCTTCGGGTGTGGAACGAGAGCCGGATCGTCGACGCCTACGAGCTGCGACTGCTCGGCCCCCCGGCCGCCTGGCCCGACACCGATGAGGCCCTCGGCCAGCTGCCCATCTATCCGGGCAACCACGAGAAGATCAACATCCCGCTGACGCTGCCCCGCGTCGGTGAGCTGAAGCCGGGTCAGCTCACCTTCGCGGTCCGGGTCGCCTCGGTGGAGGACCCCGACGCGGTCGCCGTGCCCGAAGCGGACATCACTGTCGGCGAGTTCCACGAGGTCGAGCCGACGCTCTCCCGGTCCCGGGCAGGCGGCGCGCTGTGGAGCAGCAACCTGATCGTGCTGGAGAACACCGGCAACGCCACGGCGAACGTGCGGCTGCGGGTGGCACCGGAGGCCAAGGAGGCCCCTATACGGGCCAAGCTGCGGCGCTCCAAACTGACCCTCAAAGTCGGCGAAAAGGCACGGGTCAGCCTGATGGTGCGGGTGATGAAACCCGTGTTCACCGGCAAAGCCGCCGACTGGCGGATCGGGGTCCACGTCGACTGGGACCACGAGGGGGAGCACACCGTCTCGTTCGTCCACCGGCAACGCCCGCTGATACCCAAGCCGGCGCTCAAGGTGCTGACGGTGGCGGTAGCCGGTCTGGTGGCGTTCGCGGCCCTGTGGATGTCCCCGATCGGGGGCAAGAAGCCGAAGCCGCAGACCGAGTCCGCGAAAGGGCCCTCACAGGTGGAGCAGGTGCAGCAGCAGGAGAAGCAGACCGCTGACGAGAAGAAGAAGGACGACGAGAAGAAAGACAAGGCGAAGAAGGAGAAAGAGGAGGAGGGTGCGCCGAAGAAGCAGGAGTTCAGCAGGTCCCTGTCCACCTACTCCAAGAGCGGCAGGCTCAAGGACACGTACGTGGTCAAGAAGGGGTACCGGCTGGTGGTCAAGACCGTCCAGATCACAGCCTCGGGACCGGCGACGGGAAGCGTGATCCTCAGCACTGGGACCGAGGACCTGTCGACCCAGAACATAGCCGGCATCAAGGACTTCACACCGGCAGCGACCCTGTCGCTGGAAGCGGGCGAGAAGCTCATCCTGAAGCTGGTGTGCGCGCCGCCACAGGCCAATGGCGGTTCCGCCCCCGCGCCCTCCGGATCCGGCGCCCCCCTGGCACCGTCCGACAGCATGGCCACCGCCGTCGTCACAGGGGAACTCATCCCGCTCACGGGCCCCAACGCCGAACCTGACAAATCCCAGGTCACATCCTGACCGGGCGTCCCCTGATCCCACTCCCCCATTGCCCGTCATAACTCTGGCCCAGGAGCAGCCCCATGAGCATCGTCCAGCACATCGACGACGTCCTTGAGAAGGAGCTGCGGCAAGGCCCCCTGCGTGGCGTGAACGCGCAGGTCGTCTTCGAGACACCGACCTCCGAATGGGCCGCCCGGCGCTCCGGGCTGTGCGTGAACCTCTTCCTCCACAGCGTCGAGGAAGAGGTGGCCCAGCGGCAGTCCGGCGACACCAGCGTCATCGACGAACAGGGTGTCGTCATCGGCTACAACAAGCCCAGCCGCCACTTCAGACTCGGCTACGCGATGACGGTATGGGGGCAGAGTCCCCGCGACGAACACAGCATGCTCGGCGCCTTGTTGCAGTGGTGCGTGTCCACCGAGCGATTGACGCCCCGCCCAGGCCTCTCGGTGGCAGAGACTCTGTCTCTGAAACTACGTGAGACCCCCGAGGGCGTGGAGTCCCCGGCCATGAAGCTCTGGTCCGGCCTGGGCACACCGGCCCGCCCCGTCCTCGACCTTCAGGTGACGGTCCCGGTCACCCAACCCGGCACGACGGTGGAGACCGAACCCATCCGCGGCCTGAAACTCAGGGCGGCCCGTATCGACCAGTCCTTGACGCCGGAGGACCGCTCTCAATGCCGTATCCGCCCGCGTGGCACAACCCGGCCGCGGCGCAATATCGAGGAAATCGGCTAACACCGCTTCCACGGTCCTCTCGTTCGAATCACCAAATATCGCAGAAAAATAATCCGGAGAAGATTTTGCATGAACTTTGAATTTGGAAAACAAAAACCGAAAAGGGCACCTTTGGAACGGAATATCAGAGGGGAAAGCGGCGAAGAGGCGGTTGGCTGGGTCCTCCCTGATCGAACCTTCTGGAGCGAAGGGGAGGAATACAGGCTGGAAGAAACCGAACGAGTCTGCCGATTCGGCGAAGACGTCGGGGTTATCGACTACAGCAACATAGTTTGGGGAACCCTGAAAAAGAGGAAGGCGCTCGGAAAGCCCCTATACGGGAAGGGCGGATCCCCCGTCGCCTCCGACGTGAACCAGAGGTACCTGGGAGACTGCTTCCTTTTGGCCTCAATGGCAGCCATTGCCAATCGCCACCCAGACCATATTAAAGGGCTAATCAAAGAGGTTGACGGACAATTCATGGTACGGCTGTGCAACCTGAGACGGGGATCAGGGTGGGTGACGGTCAGCCGTAGCTTTTATGTGAACAGCGACCCAAGGGAAGACTCTGCGGGTGCAGAGTATGCAGATATCGACGGGCCACTTTGGCCCGCCGTCATCGAAAAGGCGATTGCCGGAGGTCGCGGCGGCTACGGGGCTCTGATGGACGGAGGGAATCCCGCAAGCGCGCTACGATGGCTTGGGTTTCAGGATGCAGATTCGAAACTCCTTGATGGACTAAGCTCCGACGAGCTGGTCGCAGAGTTCAACAAACCAGCCGTACACATCGCCACGACCAAGGAAGACGAAGTCATCGAAGAGATTGGCCTGGAAACGGGCCACGCATACAGCGTACTTTCATGTGATCAAGCATCGAACAAGGTGAATTTGCGGGACCCATACGGAAAGAAATCAAAAAAGGGCGAGGGGGATGGGGTGTTCGAAATCGGATTCGATGAATTACTCAAAGCGTTCGAGTGTCTCTATTGGGCGAGCCACCCTCAAGATTCCTAGCGCCATTCTTTCGCGACGGCCTGCCAGATTTCCAGCAGGCCGTTTCGCTTGTTCACGCTCCGCCGCCGACTGCGCATCGGATCAACGTCTGCCGCCCGCGCGACCACAAACAATCGCAACTGGGCCAAGGCTATCTAGGTCACCTCCATGTGATCGTCAGCAGTGCTCGAACTAGCGTTGCCGCCCGCAGCAGGCACTGCCATGGGCGCTACTCCCCTGCTGCGGTCCGTAACGCCATCAGTGGACGATAGTCCAACGTCCGCCTCCGAGTCGCGGTGACGCTCAAGGTGATCAGAGCAAAGCCAAAACCTGGGGGTCGGGTCAGACAGACCGAAGGGTCTCGTCCAGCAGCCGACCCAGCTTGCCGTACTCGAGTTTGATCCCCGCGAGGAGATGTTCCCCCCCGATCGGGCGGTCTTCCCTGAGCGCGACAAAGGCCGCCGCTTCCACGCTGGAGCGGATGCTGCCGCCGGCGAGGTCGAACCGCTCGGCTATGTCGTTGAGTTCCAGGTCGAGGTCCTGGGCCACAGGAACGGCCTCGCCGTACAGGAACCTCTTCCACAGCTCCAGGCGAGTCTCCGTGTCCGGTTTCGGGAAGTCGATCACCTCGTCGAAGCGCCGGGTGAACGCTGTGTCGATGTTGAACCGCAGGTTCGTGGTCAGGATCGCGAGGCCGCCGAATTCCTCGAGGCGCTGCAGCAGGTAAGCGCTCTGCATGTTGGCGTGGCGGTCGTTCGCTCCCTTGACCTCGCCGCGTTTGGCGAAGAGCGAGTCCGCCTCGTCGAAGAGGACCGCCGCGTCGAGGCAGTCCGCTGCGGAGAAGATCCGTTCCAGATTGCGTTCCGTCTCGCCGATGTACTTCGACACCACGGTCGACAGGCTGATGATGTAGAGGTCGACCCCGAGTTCGGCGGCGACGACTTCCGCCGCCATCGTCTTGCCCGTTCCGGAGTCGCCGGCGAACAGCGCGGTGACGCCCCAGCCCCGGCCGCCTCCCTTGCGCAACTGCCACTCCCCCATCACCATCTCCCGGTGCCTGACGCGAGAGACGAGGACGCGCAGCCTTTCCTGTGTCTCTTCGGGAAGCTTGAGATCTCGTTGCGCCACAGCCGGAGTCACCCGCCTGGACAGGGCCTCCAGGTCCCGGACGGCACTCCTGTGCACGAGCTCCCGTACGGCGGCACGGTCGAGTTCTCGTCCCTCGATCGCCGCATCCCGCCGGGCGCGCTCGACGCTGCTGACCGCGGCTGGGCAGAGGCGATCGCGTCGGGACACCTCTCCCCGTACGTCCAGCGACAACTCCATCGGCACGTCGGTGGCAGGCGGTCGGCTGTCGACGCCGTAGTAGACGACCGGGATCGGCTCCCGCGCGAAGTGGCGGACCAAGAGCTGGAGTTTGGCCCGTTCCGCATCATCGATCGTTCCGGGGATGCTCACCATCAGCCCTGCGCTGAAGAGGCGCAGTTCCATGGTGATCTCTTGGAGGAGCTCTTCGTGAAGTGATTCCTGCGCCAGCAGCGCTTCCAGGTCCAGCGCGACAACGGAGTGTCCGGACGCCTCGAACGCGGCGCGAGCCAGTGGCAGCGCCTCGCCGCCCGCTCCCTGACGCAGGTAGACGCCCGCCGAGGCACCGTTCTGAAGTGCCTCGCTCACCTGGATCACCAGTTCCTGCGATGACTCCCGCTGTGCGCCCGGTCGGCTCGGCAGAGGCTGGAGGCATCCGGTGCTGACGTCCTGGGGGCCCTGCCCGCCCGCCAGGAAGCTGATGACTCGTGGAGCAACCTGCACCTGGCACTGAGGGAACGGAATCCTGCCGTCCTCGACGTGGAGCAGCTTCTTCCCGACGAGCGCCGATCCATGGGCCAGCAGTCCGCAACTAACCGCCTGCAGTACGGTGACCTCATTGACCGCCAGGAGAGTCGCGACCGTCGGGCGCATGCCGGGGCTGGTGCCGCCCAGCATCTGAAAGACCGGCGAGTAGATCGGGTCTATGTCCGGTAGAAGGGCCGCGATGAGGATGTCGGCCTCCAGTCGCGACAAGCCGTACTCCGCGGCCAGCACAGCCAAGCGGTCGGTCCCGGAATCGGACGAGTGCGATCCGGCGATCCTCCCCGTCAGAGCCCGTCCTTCCCGGAGCTCGTCGGCACGACGGTCAGCGGCTGCCGTTTCCCCCTGTTCCACTCCCTCGGTGTCATCGAGCTCGGCGGCGAAGCGGTTCGCGAAGGGAGCGGATCCGTGCTCCTCGGACATCAGCCGGTGTATGCGGGACTCGATCTTCTGCAGTTCGTCGACGAAACGGGCGTCACGAGGCCATGTGTCGTCGGCCGACGCCGTACCTCCCTCATTTTCGCTGCCGTACTGATTCACCGAGCCGCTCCAAGCTCAACGTGCCGACCATCGGACTCACCGGTCCGTTGCCCAGGGTTCAACGGGCTCGCCCTCCGTTCGACCGAGCAGCATCTGCCACCAGGGTCAGGCCGTCGCGGTCGGGTGTGATGTCCACGTCCACGGTGTCGCCTTCGCGGATGTCTCCGGCGAGGATCGCGCGTGCGAGGCGGTCGCCGATGGCGGTCTGGACCAGGCGGCGCAGGGGTCGGGCGCCGTAGGTGAGGTCGGGTGGGGTGGTGTCGGTGGTGTCGGGGTTGTGGCCGAGGGTGGCGAGCCAGTGGAGGGCGGGTTCGGTGACGTCGAGGGTGAGGCGGCGGTCGGCGAGGCGCTTGGCGAGGTGGCCGATCTGGATCTGCGCGATGCGTTCGAGCTGGCCGGTGCCCAGGGCGTGGAAGACGACGAGGTCGTCGAGGCGGTTGAGGAATTCGGGCCGGAAGGCTGCGCGGACGGTCTGAAGGACCTTTTCGCGCTTCTGCTCCTCGGTCAGCAGCGGGTCCACCAGGTAGGGGGAGCCGAGGTTGGAGGTGAGGATGAGGATGGTGTTGCGGAAGTCGACCGTGCGGCCCTGGCCGTCGGTGAGGCGTCC
>NZ_JBSFWT010000090.1:0-29012 GCF_053594975.1 Streptomyces sp. NPDC002537 | reverse complement strand
GCTGAATGTGCGGACCGTGGCCTTGAGACTGCGGGCCGCGAAATTCAGCCCGTCCGGCGTTTGAGGACAACGCGGCGAAGCCGTGTTGCGGGGGTCTGGGGGCTTGCCCCCAGTTTCGGGAAGGGGCGGGTAGGGGAAAAAGCCCGCCGCAGGCACGAACCGGCCCGCAGGCCGGAGCAAAGGGTGGGCGGGCGGGAGCGAGACGGCGAGCCACTACGCCGGAGCCGCGAGCTCCGCCCAGACCGTCTTGCCGGCCCCGCCCGGATTCCGTACGACTCCCCAGTCCAGACAGAGCCGCTGGACGATGAACATGCCGTGCCCGCCGGGGCGCCCGGCCCGGTGCGGGGTGCGCGGGGCCGGCGTGCCCGCGCCGAGGTCGACGACCTCCAGCCGCAGCACCTTGCCCACGTGGCTCACGCGCAGTTCCTCGGGGCCGTCGGCGTGCAGGCAGGCGTTGGTGACCAGTTCGGAGACGACCAGCAGGACGTCCTCGGCGGCCGCGCGGTGGTCGGCGGTGACGGCCGGCAGCCAGCCCCAGTCCTGGAGCGCCTGGCGGGTGAAGTCACGGGAGCGGGGCACGGCGCCGCTGGCCCCGACGAGGTGGAGCCGGCGGACCTGCGCCGCGGGAGGCGGCATGGCGTCGGAGACGGCGCCGTCCGCGTCCGGACCGGGCTCACCCGGTGGCGGGTACGGCCGGGTGGTGCTCATCAGCGCTTCACCTCACCGATTCACCGACTCAGAGTTTGATGGATACAAGGCACATCGAAAGGAACATATTCAGCAGACTCCTGCCCGACCGATCGGCGGGAACACCCACTTCTTCGGCGGGGCCCCTGTGACGCGGACAACCCTGGCGTCAGGGGCGGGCGGCGGTGGCGGTGACGCGTGTCACTCGGCGACGGCCGTATCGAGGGAGTCGTGCACGGTGAAGACGGCCTCGGCGCCGGTGATCTCGAAGACCCGGGCGACGACCGGCCGCATCGCGGCGAGGTGGATGCCCCCGCCCGCGGCCTCGGCGGCCAGCCTGGCGCCGAGCAGCACATTGAGCCCGGTGGAGTCGCAGAACTCCAGCTTCGAGCAGTCCACGACCACACGCGCGCTGATCTCGTCGACGCACCGTTCCAGAGGGGCGCGCAGCAGCTCCGCCGTGTGGTGATCGAGCTCACCCGCCGGCGTCACGACCGCACTGGCTCCGTGGCGCCGGACCTCTACCTTCAGCCGGCCCCTGTTGGCGTTGCCGACCATCCCGCGGTCCATGCGCATCCCTTCCCGGTTGCTTGCGTGGACGGTCAGAACACTACGCCTTCGATACGGCGTCCGGTAGCCGAACATCCGTTATTTACCGACATAGTCGGACAACCCGGACTTGCCATGAGGTGGGCAGGACCGATAGGGCTAGAAGAGGACATCCACCACGGACGGCTTCGGAGGCGCCGCAAACCGCAGCACGACATCAAGGCATCGGCGGCCATATGCCGAGAATGATGGAGGAGACCATGTCACCCCGGCTCGACGTACCGCGCACCGGATCCCCTCGGGAGACCGCGCCGTCGACGATCCCGTCCCAGCGGACGGCCCCGTCCCCGCAGCAGCACGAGCCCCCCTGCACCGGGCTCCCCGAGATACCACCGTACGACCAGGTGGGGCCGGGCGATGCGCGGGCCCTGTCCAAGACCCTCTTCGCCCGCCTCGCGGAGCTGGAGGAGGGCACCCACGAGTACGCCTACGTCCGCAACACGCTGGTCGAACTCAACCTGGCCCTCGTGCGGTTCGCCGCCTCCCGGTTCCGTACCCGCAGCGAGCCGATGGAGGACATCGTCCAGGTCGGCACCATCGGCCTGATCAAGGCCATCGACCGGTTCGAGCTCAGCAGGGGCGTCGAGTTCCCCACCTTCGCGATGCCGACGATCATCGGCGAGATCAAGCGGTTCTTCCGTGACACCAGTTGGTCCGTGCGCGTGCCGCGGCGGCTGCAGGAGCTCCGGATCGACCTCACCAAGGCGCGCGACGAGCTGACGCAACAGCTCGACCGCTCCCCCACGGTGGGCGAACTCGCCGAGCGGCTCGGGCTCTCCGAGGAGGAGGTCGTCGAGGGCATGGCCGCGAGCAACGCGTACACCGCGAGCTCGCTCGACGCCCAGCCCGACGACGACGAGGCGGAGGGCACCCTGGCCGCCCGCATCGGCTACGAGGACCACGGCCTGGAGGGCATCGAGTACGTCGAGTCCCTCCGGCCGCTGATCGCCGAACTCCGGCCGCGCGACCGGAAGATCCTCTCCCTGCGCTTCGTCGCCAACATGACGCAGTCGGAGATCGGCGAGGAGCTCGGCATCTCCCAGATGCACGTCTCACGGCTGCTCTCCCGCACGCTGGTACGGCTGCGGCGGGCGCTCCTCGCCGATGAGTGAGCACCCGGAGCACCGCCTCCGCGCGCCCCGGGGCCGGACCCGGGGCGCGGGCCCCCGATTCGCAGCCGGCGTCAATCCGCGCCGCCCCGCCCGGCGGAACCCGGCATCATGACCCCATGAGCGTGATCATCGACATCGCCGGCCTGCCTCCCGAGGGGATCGTCTTCGAGACGTCGCCGCTGGCCGAGCTGTGCATCGCGCTGCACGTGCTGTCCGAGCCCGGCCACCACCCCGGAGCGGCCGGCTGGGCGACCGCGACGGCCACCGCACTCCCGCAGGATCTCGCCGAACGGCTGCGCGAAGCGGACTTCCTGTGGCGGCACACGTTCTCGGACCTCTTCATGCCGTACGCCGGACTGCGCGGCGGTGACGGCAGGACGGGGAGGACGCTCGCCGACGAACTGGAGCAGCTGGACGGGCTGGACGACGAACAGTTCGTCACCACCGCCCTGGAGTTCGCCTGCCTCGCGTCGTACGACACGGGCGGCCCGTCACCGCTCGACGATCCCGCCACCCGCACCAGGACACTGGAGCTCGCCACCGCCCGCGGCCCCAGGCAACTGCACTTCGCCGGGCGGCTGCTGAAGGACCCCGCCTCCGTACGCGCCTGGGTGCGCCGCCTGCTGGAGGACTGCGACGACGCCTTCTTCGCGGACCTCTGGCGGGAGTCCGGGCCCACGCTGTCCGCCGACGCCCGGCACAAGACGGAGCTGCTGCGCCGCAAGGGGCTGGGCGAAGCTCTGACCTCGGTCTCGCCCGCGCTCTCCCTGGAGGACGACGGCACGCGCATCCGGGTCGACAAACTGGCCGAGGGACACGCGACGGCGGTCGCCCCCGGCGTGGGGGCGGGCCTGACGTTCGTGCCGTCGCGGTTGGGCTGGCCGCACCTGATGGTCCTGCACCGGCCCGGCTGGCGTCCGGTCGTCCACTACCCGGTCGGCTCCCCCGAACTTCCCGCGCCCGCCTCCGTCGAACTCCTCAAGCTGCGCCTGGAGGCCCTGGCCCACCCCATCCGGATCCAGCTGTGCCGGAGCACGGCCCGCGCCCCGCACACCACGGGGGAGCTGGCCGGCATCCTGGGCATCAGCGCGCCCGAGGTCTCACGCCATCTGGGCGTGCTGAAGAAGGCCGGGCTGATCACGACGCGACGGCGCGGCCGGTACGTCAACTACCAGTTGGACGTCATGGCCGTGGCCCGCCTCAGCAGCGAGTTCCTGGAAGCCATCCTGCGCTGACGGCGCGCGCCGGCTCAGTCGGCGTCCGTGCCGGTGCCGATGCCGATGCCGATGCCGAACGGTGCCGGATAGCGGATCAGGCCGCTCGGCGCCGGGCGGTCCGGGTCGAGGGACAGGGCCATCATCGCCTCGTCCGGCACGTCCATGGGGGGCCGGATGCCGAACTCCGACGCGCGCGTGAACCCGAAGCGCGGGTAGTACGCCGGGTGCCCCAGCACGGTCACCATGTGCTCGCCCCGGGCCCGCGCGGCCTCCAACGCCGCCCGTACGACGGCCGACCCGGCTCCCGACCGCTGATACGCGGGCAGCACGGCGACCGGCGCCAGCACCAGCGCCGGAACGTCGCCGACGAGGCACCGCGTCAGCAGCGCATGCCCGACCACTCCGTGCCCCGGCGCCTCCGCGACCAGCGACAGCCCCGGGATCCACGCCTCGTCCCCGCGCAGCGCATCCACGAGATCCGCTTCCAGCGGGGTCCCGAACGCGGCCAGGACGACCTCACGGACGGCCGCGACGTCGGCGTCGGTCTCGGCACGGGTGACCCAATTGATGTGATTGCTCATGTGCACCCACTGTGCGCCGTGCGGCTCGGGGGCGCCACTGGTTTTTGTGCCGGGCGGCCGGGCGGACGGGCGTACGCTCGACCCATGGGTGCCCATTTCGGCCGGAGGCTTCACGACGTACGCAAGCGCCGGGGGCTGAGCCAGCGGGAGCTCGCCGCGGCGTCCGGCGTATCGCTCTCCCTGATCCGCAAGCTCGAACAGGGCGAGCGGAACGACACCCGCCTGGAGACGGCCCGGCAACTGGCCGTGGCCCTGGGGGTGTCGACCACGCGGCTGCTCGCGGAACCGGACGACCGCGAGGGCGACTTCCCTCCCGCGGGCCGGTGGGAACCCGTCCGGCAGGCTCTCGAACCTGCCGCCCGAACCCTCAAGCCGGACGAGCCGGACGAGCCCCCGACCGTGGCCGGTGTCCGTGCCGCCCTCGACTCCGCACTGCCGCTCTTCTCCGGTGACCGGTATGCCGAGTTGGAGTCGGTGCTCCCCATCCTGATCCGCGATGCCGACGGACTGGCCGGCCACGGTGCGGACGGAAGAGCCGTACGGGCCCGCGTCATGCAGCTGACCGGATGGCTCCTCACCCAGACCCGGCAGTTCACGGCGGCGCGCACGGCTCTCGACCGCTCCCTGGACGACGCGCCCGACCGTCTGCACGGTGCCGCCACCGTCAGCACCCAGTGCTGGCTGCTGCTACGACAGGGACGGCTCACCGCGGCCCGCGAGCTCGCCACCCGGTGGGCCGACGAAGTGGAACCACGCGTCTCGCGCGCCACCCCGGCCGAACTGAGCGCCTGGGGCTGGCTCCTGCTGCGCCTCTCCGCCGCGTCCATCAGGGACAACAGGCCCGACGAGGCCGAGGACGCGCTGCGCCTAGCCCACTCCGCAGCCGTGGCAATGGGCCGGGAGTTCACCCCGGACAAGGACTTCCTCCGCGCCTTCGGACCGGTGACCGTGACCCTGAAGCGCGCCGAGAACGCGATGATCACCGACCGCCCGGACGTCGTCCTCCAGCTCGCGCAGCGCGCACCAGCAGGAGGGCTGCGCCCCACGTCGAACAACCGCAACCGCCACCTCCTCGACGTCGCCGAGGCCCACGTCCGCTCGCGCCAGTACGCGGAGGCCGTCGACGTCCTCCAGACGATCCGGCACGCGGCCCCGCAGTGGCTGCCCAACCAGCGCTACGCGCACGACATCCTCGGACGCGTGATCGCCCGGAGAAGGACGCTCACCCCTGAGATGAGGACGCTCGCCGACGCCATCGGCATGCCGATGTAACACACCGTGTCACTTCCCCGAGCCACCGGGCGAGAGTGCCATTGCCCGGCTGACGGCCGGTTCCCTAGCGTCATGTGCCATGACGACGAACGGACACTCAGCGGCACTTGAGGTCGGAATCCTCGCGACGGACACCCGGAGGGACCGCGTCGGGGTGGTGATGGCGGTGACACCGACGCTCGTCTTTCTCCGTCCTCAAAGCGGAGGCCGCGAATGGGAAGCCGCACCGGACGACGTCCGCCCCGCACGGACCACCGACGTACTGCGCGCCAGACTCGCCGAGGTGAACGCGGTGCGGGGGTGGCGGGGGCGGTGAACGCGCCGGCGGTCACCGCGACCGGTGGTCCGCGACGCCCCTCGGGTCCGCCGCCGCGCCGTAGTCCCCGTCATGGTCTGCGGTCAGGGCGGCCAACAGGTCAGGGTCGGAGTAGACCTCGGCGGTGTGCTGCCAGGCGATAAGCATCTGGGCGACGGCCGCGCTGTTGGCGATGGAGTCGGCGGCACGCATTGTGTCGACCAGTTCGACGGCAAAGGCGTGGACATCTGGCTCGGGAAGGAAGCGGACCCACGGAAAGGCGTCCGGCAGTACGTCGAGGAGCAGGTCCGTACTGCCGGGCTCTCGCCGCGCGATCGCGGCCAGCATGCGCGTGGCGGCTGAGACCACGGTCTGGTCCTGCTCGGCCCGTGCCGCCGTGGTGAGGACAAGGTCCTCCCCGTCCCTGCGATGCAGAAGAAGCCGCGGCGAATCCCTCAACCGCTCCAGCGTCTGCTTGTTCTTGTTCACCAGCTCGGAGAAGTTCACGGCGGCGTTCTCAGCAGCACCCATGACTTTGAAAGTACTTCGAAAGTCGGCGCTCCGCCATCGCCCGTACGAGGGAACGACTCACCCGTGGCACAGCGCCGTCGACAGCACCTTCAGCGCCGCCTTGTCCGCCTCAGGCGTCTTGAACATATCCATGCTGAGCGCCAGAGAAATCTGCCGCTTGCCGTCCGCCGTCGTGAAGCTGAACGTGTTGTAGCCGGGGACGCTGCCGGTGTGGCCCCAGACGGCGGGTTCGCCGGGGCAGTAGCCGGTGTTGCTCTCCAGGCCCAGGCCGTACTTGCGGTCGGGGCCGCGGTCCGTGTCGTGGAGGGTGTTCATCTCGCGCCACAGGTGCGGGGGGAGCAGCTTGCCGCCGGACAGGGCACGGTAGAAGCGGTTGAGGTCGGTGGTGGTCGAGACCAGGTTGCCGGGGCCCCAGAAGGCGGTGGGGCTGAAGTCGGTGAAGTCCGTCGTGGTGGTCTCGCCGGGGATCTTCTCGTAGCCGTTCAGGTGGCGGCCGGTCAGGCGGGCGGACGTGGGGACGGAGGTGCCGGTGAGGTGGAGCGGGCGCACGATGCGGCGGTCGATCTCGTGGGCGAGGGTGCCGCCCGTGGCCTTCTCGATGAGCATGGCGAGGACCACGTAATTGGTGTTGGAGTACTCCCACTTGCCGGGGTCGCCGGGGTTGAAGGAGCGCTTCTCCTTCACCGCCATGTCGACGAGTTCACGCGGCGTGTGGTGGGAGTGCTGGAGGGTCCGTATGGGGTCGGGCTCGCGCCGCAGGACATCGGTGTAGTTGGGGATGCCGCTGGTGTGGCCGAGCAACTGCCGTACGGTGACGGGCGCGCCGTTCGTGCCGTCGGGGACGAGGCCCGGCAGGTGGCGGCCGATCGGGTCGTCCAGCCCGGCCTTGCCCTCGGCGACGAGCTGGAGCACGACAGTGGACACGAAGCTCTTCGTCACACTGCCGGCCCGGAACCGGTCCCCGGCCTGCGCCCGCCGCCCGTCCGCCAGGTCGGCGACGCCGCTGCTGCCGCGCCAGACCTTGTCGCCGTCCCGCACCTCGGCGATCGCACCGGGCACGCCCTCGGCGACGACGGCGTCCAGCGACTTCTGCAGCGCGGCCCGGTCGGGGCCGTGGGGCGCCGCGGCGAACGCGGGGCTCGCGGCGGGGGCGAGCGCCGCGGCGGCGAGCAGGACGGAAACGGCGGCGGTACGGCGGCGCATGGCGGCGGGGGCCTCTCGGTCGAACGGGGTCATCGGCTGACGTGCCATTGACGTGCCATCAACGTATGCCGCACCGCGCCTCGACGTGATCATGACCAAGGAGGATCGCGAAGGGGATGTCCCCTACGGAGACCCTGACCCCGGGTCGGGGGTCGGCCCCGGGTCAGACCTCCCGGACGCCGCGCCGCCAGACCGCCGAGACCAGCGGGACGCCGGGGCGGTAGGCGAGGTGGACGTGCGAGGGGGCGTCGAGGAGGGCGAGGTCGGCGCGGGCGCCGGGGGTGACGCGGCCGATGTCGGTGCGGCGCAGGGCCGCCGCCCCGCCCGCCGTCGCGGACCAGACGGCCTCGTCGGGGGTCATGCCCATGTCGCGCACGGCGAGGGCGACGCAGAACGGCATGGAACTGGTGTAGGACGAGCCGGGGTTGCAGTCCGTGGACAGGGCGACCGTGGCGCCCGCGTCGAGCAGGCGGCGCGCGTCCGGCCACTGGGCGCGGGTGGAGAACTCGGCACCGGGCAGCAGCGTCGCCACGGTGTCGCCGTGGGCGAGGGCGTCGACGTCGGCGTCGGTGAGGTGGGTGCAGTGGTCGGCGGAGGCGGCGCCCAGCTCGACGGCCAGCTGGACGCCGGGGCCGTGGGTGAGCTGGTTGGCGTGGACGCGGGGGATCAGCCCGCGCGCGGCTCCGGCGGTGAGGATCGTCCGGGCCTGGTCGCCGTCGAAGGCGCCCCGCTCGCAGAACACGTCGACCCAACGGGCGTGCGGGGCACAGGCGTCGAGCATCGGGCCGGTGACGAGGTCGACGTACGCGGCGGGGTCGTCGGCGTAGTCCGGGGAGACGATGTGGGCGCCGAGGTAGGTGACCTCGTCGGTGTGGGCGGCGGCGATCCGCAGGGCGCGGGCCTCGTCCTCGACGGTGAGGCCGTAGCCGGACTTGGTCTCCAGGGTGGTGGTGCCCTGGCGCAGCGCCTCCCGTATGTGGCGGAGGAGGTTGGCCTCCAGCGCCTCGTCGCTCGCGGCGCGGGTGGCGGCGACGGTGGTGCGGATGCCGCCCGCGCTGTAGCTCTGCCCGGACATACGGGCGTTGAACTCGGCGGTGCGGTCGCCCGCGAAGACCAGGTGGGAGTGGGAGTCGACGAAGCCGGGGAGGGCGGACCGGCCCTCGGCGTCGACGCGATTGTCAGTGGCCGGTGCTTTGCTCGACGCACCGACCCAGGCCACGCGGTCGCCGTCGACGACGACGGCCGCGTCCTGGACCAGACCGAGGGGGCCTTCGCCGAGGGAGGGGTCATTGGTGACGAGGCTGCTGATGTTCGTGATCACCGTGGTCGCCATGGGCGAACGGTCTCCTTCGGCTACGGGCGGTTGTGGCGATTGTGCGTTGTCGGGTGCGGGTCCCGAAGCGGCTCCGCCGCTTGTCCTCAATCTCCCCCAGCTACCTCCCCCGGACTCCGTCCGGGGGGACCCCCAGGAGGTGCCCCCAGGACGGGCTGGATTGCCCGAGGTCGTGGACTACGGCCGGCAAATCCAGCCCGTCCGGCGATTGAGGACGCGGCCGCAGGCCGCCCCCGCCGCTGGGAGCACCTCCCGGACGGAGTCTGGGGGAGGCGACGGCGGGCAA
Source organism: Streptomyces sp. NPDC002537 (assembly GCF_053594975.1). Lineage (NCBI taxonomy): Bacteria > Bacillati > Actinomycetota > Actinomycetes > Kitasatosporales > Streptomycetaceae > Streptomyces > Streptomyces sp. NPDC002537. Next base: position 19,886 of record NZ_JBSFWT010000090.1, on the reverse strand, counting down.
GAGGCGAACGGTGCCTCAGTCGTGCAAAACAGCAATGGCCTCGGCCAGAGCACCCGGCACGTCCGGTACGAGCTGATGGCCACCGTCCCGCACGATGTGGCGGCCACCGACGACCGTGTCCCGGACATCCGCGTTGGTCGCCGCGAATACGGCCGTCTCGGCGGCGAGCCGGGGCGGCGGGCCCGCGGTGCGCACCGAGTCCAGCGCGATGGTGGTGAGGTCGGCGAGCGCGCCCGGCCGGATGTGGCCCGCCTCGTCCCAGCCGAGGGCCGCGTGGCCGTCCGCCGTGGCGGCGCGCAGCAGTTGGGCCGCCGTCCAGTGGCCGCGGGTGTGGGTGTGCAGCCGCTCGTCCAGCTCCATGGCGCGCGCCTCTTCGAGGATGTCGATGACGGCGTGGCTGTCGCTGCCGAGGGAGAGCGGGGAGCCCGCGTGCTGGAGTTTGAGGGCGGGGCCGATGCCGTCGGCCAGGTCCCGCTCCGTGGTCGGGCACATGCAGATACCGGTGCCCGAGTGACCGAGGAGGCGGATGTCGCCCGGGGTGAGGTGGGTGGCGTGGACGGCCGTGGTGCGCGGTCCGAGGACGCCGTGGTCCGAGAGCAGCGCGGTGGGGGTGAAGCCGTGCGCCTCGACGCAGGCGTCGTTCTCGGCGGTCTGCTCGGAGAGGTGGACGTGCAGCGGGGCCTCGCGCTCCCGCGCCCAGGCGGCGACGGTGGCCAGTTGGTCGACGGGCACGGCGCGCACGGAGTGGATGGCCGCGCCGATCCGGGTGTTCCCGTCGCCCTTGAGCTCGGCGGCGCGCTCCGCCCACGCGTCGGCGGTGCCGTCGCTGAAGCGGAGCTGGTGCTTGCTGGGCTCGGCGCCGAAGCCGGAGGAGAGGTAGCAGGTGTCGAGGAGGGTGATGCGGATGCCCGCGTCGGCGGCGGCCTTGATCAGGGCCTCGCCCATGGCGTTGGGCTCGCCGTAGTGGACGCCGCCGGGGCCGTGGTGGAGGTAGTGGAACTCCCCCACGGCGGTGATCCCGGCGAGGGCCATCTCGGCGTAGGTGGCGCGGGCGAGCGCGTAGTAGGACTCGGGGGTGAGCCGGTCGGCGACGCCGTACATGACCTCGCGCCAGGTCCAGAAGTTGCCGGGCGCGTGCTCGTCACCCTGTGCCGTGGCCCGGCCGCCGGTGGCGCGGCCCGCCTGGACGACGCCGCGCAGGGCCCGGTGGAAGGCGTGGCTGTGGGCGTTGGCGAGCCCGGGGAGGGTGAGCCCGCGCAGGGACACCGCGCCGGGGGGCGGGGTCACGGCCCCGGTGCGGACGGCCGCGATCCGGCCGTCCGCACCGGTCTCCACGACGACTCCGGGCTCCACCCCGGTGTCGAGGAGTGCGTGCTCCGCCCAGTAGGTCTGCCTCGTCAGCGACACGCCAGGCCCTCCAGTACATCGGCGAGTGCGGTCACCCCGGCCAGGCAGTCGTCCTCCGCCGCCGTCTCGGCGGGCGAGTGGGAGACCCCCGTGGGGTTGCGTACGAACAGCATGGCGGTCGGGATGGCTCCGGAGAGGATTCCGGCGTCGTGTCCCGCGCCCGTACCGAGAACGGGGACGTCCCCGGGCCCGCCCTTGGCCAGGATCCTGCCGATCTCGTCGCGCAGGGCGTGTTCGAATTCGACGACGGGGGTGAACGACTCGCGGGTCACCCGGACGTCGACGCCGTCGCGCTCGCCGCGCTCCGCCGCCGCCTTCTCGATCTCGGCGATCACGAGGTCGAGGGTGTCCTGGTCGGCGGCGCGGGAGTCCAGCCAGCCGCGGACGAGGGAGGGGATGGCGTTGACGCCGTTCGGCTCGACGGCGACCTTGCCGAAGGTGGCGAGGGCACCGGCGAGGCGGGCCTTCTTCCGGGCGGCGAGGACCGTATTGGCGTAGGTGAGCATCGGGTCGCGGCGGTCCTCGATACGGGTGGTGCCCGCGTGGTTGGCCTCGCCGTGGAAGTCGAACCGCCAGCGGCCGTGCGGCCAGATCGCCGAGGCGATGCCCACGGAGTGGTCCGTGTCGGCCAGTGCCCGGCCCTGTTCGACGTGCAGCTCGACGAACGCGCTGATACGGGCGAGGCGCTCGGGGTCGGGGCCGATGGTCTCCGGGTCGTATCCGGCGCGCTCCATGGCCTGCGTCAGGGAGATGCCGTCCGCGTCGCGCAGCTCGTGCGCCTTGGCCACGGTGAGCTGCCCCGCCGTGAGGCGCGACCCCACGCAGGCGAGGCCGAAGCGGGCGCCTTCCTCGTCACCGAAGTTGACGATGGCGAGGGGGCGGGTCGGCCGCGCGCCGCGGTCGCGGAGCTCGTCGAGGGCGGCGAAGGACGACACGACGCCGAGGGGGCCGTCGAAGGCGCCGCCGTCGGGGACGGAGTCCAGGTGGGAGCCGGTGACGACGGCGTCGGCGGCCGTGGGGTCGCCCAGCCAGGCCCATTGGTTGCCGTTGCGGTCCTGCTCGTAGGTGAGGCCCCTGGACTCCGCCTGTGCCCGGAACCAGGCACGGCAGTCGGTGTCGGCGTCCGTCCAGGCATAGCGTCTGTATCCGCCGGATTCGGGGTTCCGCCCGATAGGCGCGAGGTCGCGCCACATCTCGTGGAACGACGGCCCTGCGGGGCCGTGGGAGCCCGCCCGCCGGGGTGCCTCCTGGGCACGGTCGGCGACTGCGGGCCGTTCATGGCCGGCCGCGCCGCTCCCCGCGCCCCTGTCGGGGCGCTGCTCCGGAGAAGAGTGCGTCACGCCTGGTCACCCTCGCGCATCGGGATGCGCACCCCGCGGTCCGCGGCCACCGATTCCGCGATGTCGTAACCCGCGTCGACGTGGCGGATGACGCCCATGCCCGGGTCGTTGGTGAGGACGCGGCGGATCTTCTCGCCCGCGAGGGCCGTGCCGTCGGCGACGGTGACCTGGCCCGCGTGGATGGAGCGGCCCATGCCGACGCCGCCGCCGTGGTGCAGGGAGACCCAGGAGGCGCCCGAGGCCACGTTGACCATCGCGTTCAGCAGCGGCCAGTCGGCGATCGCGTCGGAGCCGTCGAGCATGGCCTCGGTCTCGCGGTACGGGGAGGCCACCGAGCCGCAGTCGAGGTGGTCGCGGCCGATGACGATCGGCGCGGACAGTTCGCCGGAGGCGACCATGTCGTTGAAGCGCTCGCCGGCGCGGTCGCGCTCGCCGTAGCCGAGCCAGCAGATGCGGGCCGGGAGGCCCTGGAAGTGGACGCGCTCCTGCGCCATCTTGATCCAGCGCGCGAGCGACTCGTTCTCCGGGAAGAGGTCGAGGATCGCCTTGTCGGTCCTGTGGATGTCCTTGGGGTCGCCGGACAGCGCCGCCCAGCGGAAGGGGCCCTTGCCCTCGCAGAACAGCGGGCGGATGTAGGCGGGCACGAAGCCGGGGAACGCGAAGGCCCGGTCGTAGCCCGCGAGCTGCGCCTCGCCGCGGATGGAGTTGCCGTAGTCGAAGACCTCGGCCCCGGCGTCCATGAAGCCGACCATGGCCTCGACATGACGGGCCATCGACTCGCGGGCGCGCTGGGTGAAGTCGGCGGGCTTCTCCGCCGCGTAGGAGGCCATCTCGTCGAAGGAGACGCCCTGCGGCAGGTAGGCGAGCGGGTCGTGCGCGCTCGTCTGGTCGGTGACGATGTCGATGGGGGCGTTCATCGCGAGCAGCTGCGGCACCAGGTCGGCCGCGTTGCCGAGGACGCCGATCGACAGCGGGCGGCGGGCGTCGCGCGCCTCGACCGCGAGCTGGAGGGCGTGGTCGAGGGAGTCGGCCTTGACGTCGAGGTAGCGGTGCTCGATGCGGCGCTCGATGGCGCGCGGGTCGCAGTCGATGCAGAGGGCGACGCCGTCGTTCATGGTGACGGCGAGCGGCTGGGCGCCGCCCATGCCGCCGAGGCCCGCGGTCAGGGTGATCGTTCCGGCGAGGGTGCCGCCGAACTTCTTCGCGGCGACCGCGGCGAAGGTCTCGTAGGTGCCCTGGAGGATGCCCTGGGTGCCGATGTAGATCCAGGAACCGGCCGTCATCTGGCCGTACATGGTCAGCCCGAGGGCCTCCAGGCGGCGGAACTCCTCCCAGTTCGCCCAGTCGCCGACGAGGTTGGAGTTGGCGATGAGGACGCGCGGGGCCCACTCGTGCGTCTGCATCACGCCGACCGGGCGGCCGGACTGGACGAGCATCGTCTCGTCCTGCTTCAGGGTCTGCAGGGTGCGGACCATGGCGTCGAAGGAGCGCCAGTCGCGGGCCGCCTTGCCGGTACCGCCGTAGACGACCAGCTTGTCCGGGTGCTCGGCGACCTCGGGGTCGAGGTTGTTCTGCAGCATGCGCAGGGCGGCTTCCTGCTGCCATCCCCGGGTGCTCAGCTGTGTGCCTCGCGGTGCTCGGACGGGTCGCGGTCCGGACATGGGCCCTGCCTCCCTGGCGGCGCTCCGAAGAGAACCATCGATCTGAAGGGTCTGAAGAGAACCATTGAATAGAACACTTCACATCTTGTGGCAGTGAATAGCGTCAGTCAACAGGCGGAGCCCGCCGGTCCTTCCCCCCGCCCGCCCCTTTCCCGAGACTGAGGCTCCGGCCCCAGACGTGTACCAGGCAGGGAGCTCCCGTGGACATCCCCGTTCAAGCCGCCGTGGCACAGCGCCTCATCGGCCCGGAGAACCCGGTCGTCGGGCTGCTCGACGTGCGGGGCATCAGGGCCGCCGCGGGTGCCCTGCGCGCCGCCTTCCCGCCGGGGGCGCTGCACACGTTCGCCGTGAAGGCCGCACCCCTGGTGCCCGTCCTGCGGCTGCTCGCCGACGAGGGGCTGGGCTGCGAGGTGGCCAGTCCGGGGGAACTCGCGCTGGCGCGGGCCGCCGGGGTGCCGCCGGGCCGCACCGTGCTGGACTCCCCGGCCAAGACGGTCCCGGAGCTGCGCGAGGCGCTCGCGCTCGGCGTCGCGGTCAACGCCGACAGCCGGGAGGAACTGGCCCGGCTGGACCGGCTCACCGCGGAGGCGCCGACCGCGTCGTCCCTGGGCGTCCGCGTCAACCCGCAGGTCGGCGCGGGCGCGATCGGCGCGCTGAGCACCGCCGCGGAGAACTCGAAGTTCGGGGTGGCGCTGCGCGACGCGGGGGCACGCGAGTGGCTGGTCGGCGCCTTCGCGGCCCGGCCCTGGCTGACGCGGCTGCACGCGCACGTCGGCTCGCAGGGCTGCCCGCCGCCCCTGCTGGCGGAGGGCGTACGGGCCGCGTACGAACTGGCGGAGGAGATCAACCGGGCCGTGGGACGGCGGCAGGTGCGGACGGTGGACATCGGCGGCGGGCTGCCCGTCAACTTCGCGTCCGACGCGGTCACCCCGACCTTCGAGGAGTACGCGCGGCTGCTCGCGGCCACCGTGCCGGGGCTGTTCGACGGGCGGTACGGACTGGTGACGGAGTTCGGGCGCTCACTGCTCGCCAAGAGCGGCGCGGTGCTGGCGCGCGTGGAGTACACCAAGTCGGCGGGCGGCCGGCGGATCGCGGTGACGCACGCGGGCGCCCAGGTCGCCACGCGCACGGTCTTCGCGCCCGAGTCGTGGCCGCTGCGGGTGCGGGCGTACGACGCGCAGGGGCGGCCCAAGGCGGGCGCGCCGGTGCCGCAGACGGTCGCGGGTCCGTGCTGCTTCGCGGGCGACCTGGTCGCCGTGGACCGGCCCCTGCCGCCACTGGAGCCGGGCGACCACGTGGCACTGCTCGACACCGGCGCGTACTACTTCTCGAACCACTTCGCGTACAACTCTCTGCCCCGGCCGGGGGTTTACGGCCACGCGTCGGCAGAAGGTCAGACGCGGTTCGTCACCGTGCGCCGCCCGCAGACCCTCGACGAGGTGGTCGCCGAGAGCGGTGCCTCGCACGTCGCGGAACTCAGCGCGCTGCGCTGACCGCCGGGCCCTTGCGCCGGGCGCCGCCGGGCAGCGCGTCGCCCGCGGCGAGCCCGGTGGCCAGGTAGCCGCTCACGCCCTTGGCGACGGGGCTGGCCTTCGCCCACTCGGTGCGCACCCACAGCAGGGAGTCGTTGCCGCGCTCCAGCCCGCCCAGCCACATCGACTTCGCCCACAGGCCCGCACCGGCGCCCGCCAGCGCCAGACCGGCGGCGGACGGCACGGCGAACGACGAGCCGACGGCCGCGAGGAAGGCGAGCAGCAGCCACCAGCGGTGCGCGCGCCGCCAGTTGCGCACGGTCACGTGCCGGTCCTGCAGGAAGACGGACCTGCCCGCCCGGGACGCGCCGCCGGCGAGCTCCCGGTACCGGCCGCGGCGGGCCGCGAACACGGCCGCCGCCACGATCAGGAAGAGGGCCGCCCCGGCGAGAAGGCCGATGCGGCGGCCGGTGAACCCCGGCACGAGGGCGCCCACGGCCGCCCCCAACAGCCCGGACCACCACAGCCACGGGGCCGGTGCCCTGACGATGACGGCCACTCGTGCCAGTGCGTACGCTCCACGACCCATGGGCGAAACCTCCTCTTTTCGCTACGCGGCAGGCTAGCCAACGTTTCTGAGGGCGAGCTGAGAATTGGGGGGCGCACCTGGCTGAGGTCCGTTGCCGCGGGGCGCCCTGCGGGCGCGTCCTCAAACGCCGGACGGGCTGAGTTTGCTGGCTGCAGCCTTGAGTCTGCGGGCCGGTTCGCCGCCTACGGCGGAGGCGGCCTGCGGCCGCGTCCTCAAACGCCGGACGGGCTGATTTTGCCGGCGTGGGCCGCAGCCTGCGGGCCGCAGGTCAAAGAACCACGGTCCGCAAATTCAGCCCGTCCGGCGTTTGAGGACAACGCGGCGAAGCCGTGTTGCGGGGTCTGGGGCGGAGCCCCAGTTTCGGGAAGGGGCGGGGCTGGGGAAAAAATCCCGCCGGAGTCATACCCCGGTATCACCCACAACTTGGCACCGCCGTATGACGCCCCCACAGGACCCCGATCCATAAAGTCGCCGCGTCAGCGACAACAGGCACCGGAGACGGGGGCAGACATGCAGGGACTGAGGCGGCGAGCCGCCGTCGCGGCGGTGGCATTGGCCATGACCGGTCTGCTGAGCGCGCTCACGCCCGCGCACGCGGAACCGCGGCAGACGATCCCCGCCCCCACCGGCCCGTACGCCGTCGGCACGACGACCCGCCACCTGGTGGACCCCACCCGCGAGGACCCCTGGAAGCCGGGCCACCGCGAGGTGATGGTCAGCCTCTTCTACCCGACGACGGACAAAGGCAACGGCAGGACGGCGCCCCACATGGACCCCGACTCCGCACGGCACTTCGGGTCCGCCCGCGGCGCGGGCGCGTTCAACTACGGGGTGCGCGCGGACGCCGCCGACTGGGCGGCCACGCGCACCCACGCGCGCGTGGACGTCCCGGTGGCGCGCGGGGGCCACGGACTGCCGGTCGTGCTGTACTCGGCGGGTCTGGGCGACCCGCGCACCTGGAACACGGGGCTCGTGGAGGAGCTGGCCTCGCGTGGCTATGTGGTCGTGACGGTGGACCACACGTACGACTCCTCCGAGGTGCGCTTCCCCGGCGGGCGGCTGGCGGAGACGGTGCTTCCGTCGATGACGGGCGCCCCGGTGGGCGAGGTCGACGCGACGCTGCGCCGGGCGCTGGGGGCGCGGGTGGCGGACACCCGGTTCGTCCTGGACACCCTCGGCGACGCCACCTGGCGGCAGGGCCTGCCGCGCGGCCTGGGCCGGGCCATGGACCTGCGCCGGATCGGCATGGCCGGGCACTCGGCGGGCGGCTCCACCGCGGCGCAGGCGATGCACGACGACCGCCGGGTGACGGCGGGGGTCGACATGGACGGGCAGATGGAGTTCCCCCTTCCGGACAGCTCGGGCGACTCCCTGAGCACGGCCGCGCGCGACGGCGTGGACCGGCCGTTCCTCCTGCTGGGCTCGGACGGCGAGGGCGCGCGGGACAACCGGCGGTCCTGGGCGGCCTTCCGGCAGCACTCGCGCGGCTGGCAGGCGGAGTACGCCATGACGGGCGCGCGGCACGGCGCGTACACCGACGCGCCGTCCCTGCTGCCCGGCTTCGCCCGGCAGGGCGCGCTGTCGGAGGACGGTCTGCGGCAGGACGTCGGGACCGTACGGCCGGAGCGGGCGGTCGCGGCGGCCCGCGCGTACGTGGTGTCGTTCTTCGACCGCTTCCTGAAGGGCCGCGACGACCGTCTCCTCGACGGCCCGTCGGCCCGCTTCCCGGAGATGGTCCGCGCGAACTGAGGCCTTTGCGGCCCTACTCCACGAAGAGCCCCCGGGCCGCCGCCTTCGCGTCGAACTCCTCCAGGCGCGCCTGCGCGTCCGGCAGGGCGTCGCACATGGCCTCCAGGAGCACGCGCCCCAGCAGCATCGGGGCGCACGCCGTGTCGAAGGCGAGGCCCGTACCGACGGCGGCGGGGAGGAGGAGATCACTGTGCCGGGCCACGGGGGCGAAGGTGGAGTCGGCGACGGTGACGACGGTCAGGCCCTCGCCCCGCGCGTACTCCAGCGCCTCGACGACCTCGCGCGGGTGACGGGGCAGCGCGAAGCACAGCAGGGCGCTCGCCCCGGCGCGGACGGCCACGTCGATGCGGTCGGCGAGCAGGGTGCCGCCCTCGTCGAGGAGGCGGACGTCGGGGTGGACCTTGCGCGCGAAGTAGGCGAAGCCGGCGGCCTGCGCGGTCGCGGCGCGCAGGCCGAGCACGGGCAGCGGCCGGGAGTCGGCGAGCAGCCGCCCGGCGCGGGCGACGGGCTCGGGGTCGGCGAGCAGCGAGGAGAGGTGGCGGAGGTTGTCGATCTCCGCCTGGACGGCCTGCTGGTACTCGTTGTACGAGCTGTCGCCGGTCTCGGCGGCCGCGGGGACGACGTCGCGCAGATGGCGGCGGAGCGCGGGGTAGCCGTCGAAGCCGAGGGCGACGGCGAAGCGGGTCACGGACGGCTGGCTGACCCCGGCGAGCTCGGCGAGCTCGACGCTGGAGAGGAAGGGCGCGTCGGCGGAGCGGCGCACCATGCAGTGGGCGATGCGCCGCTGGGTGGGCGTCAGCCGGTGGCCCTCGAAGAGCTTCTGGAGCCGTGCGGTGGCTTCGGGCTCGCCTCCGTTGTCGCTCATCGGGTCCTCCATCGTCGTCGGTGTACGGGTCCGGCCGGCGGGCCGGTACCGTCACATTCACTGCTCCCCGGCCCTGCATGAAATTATGCAGGGCCGGGGAGGGCGTGCCTCACACCGGCGGGAGCAGCTTCTTCTGCGGCTTGCCCATGGCGTTCCGCGGCAGCGCGGCGAGGAAACGGACGCGGCGCGGCCGCTTGTGGACGGAGAGGTGCCCGGCCACGAAGTCGATCAGCGCCTGCTCGGTCACCCCGTCGGCCACCACATAGGCGACGATCTCCTGGCCGAGGTCGTCGTGCGGGACGCCGACGACGGCCGCCTCGCTCACCGCGGGGTGGTCGAGCAGCGCGTTCTCGACCTCACCGGCGCCGATCCGGTAACCGCCGGACTTGATCAGGTCGGTGGAGGCGCGGCCCACGATGCGGTGCGTGCCGTCCGGCTCGACGGTGGCGATGTCGCCCGTACGGAACCAGCCGTCGTCGGTGAACGCGGCCGCGGTCGCCTCGGGACGGCCCAGGTAGCCGGTGAAGAGCGTCGGCCCGCACAGCTCCAGTTCGCCGATGCCGCTCTCGGTCCGCGCGAGCCGGGTCCGCACGCCGGGCAGCGGCAGGCCGACCGAGCCGGGGCGGCGGTCGCCGTCGGCGCGGGTGGAGAGGGTGATGAGGGTTTCCGTCATGCCGTACCGCTCGACGGGCCTGCTCCCGGTGAGCTCCTCCAGGTCGCGGAAGACGGGCGCGGGCAGCGCGGCGCTGCCCGACACCAGCAGCCGCGCCTTGCCGAGTTCGCGGGCGGCGGCGGGGTCGCGGACGACGCGGGACCACACGGTCGGCACGCCGAAGTACAGGCTGCCGTCCGCGGCCGCGTACGCCTCGGGGGTCGGGCGGCCGGTGTGCACCAGGCGGCTGCCGGTGCGCAGCGCGCCCAGCACGCCGAGGACGAGGCCGTGCACATGGAAGAGCGGCAGGCCGTGCACGAGGGTGTCGTCGGCGCTCCACTGCCAGGCGTCGGCCAGCCCGTCGAGGCCCGCGGCGACGGCCCCGCGGGGGATCTCGACGCCCTTGGGCGAGCCGGTGGTGCCGGAGGTGTAGAGGATCAGGGCGGTCGCGCGCGGGTCCGCCTCGGGGCCGGTCCAGTCGGCGCGTTCCCGTATGTCGACGGGGACGTCTCCCCCGGCGCCCAGGACCAGCTCGGTCCCGGAGTCCCGCAGGATGTGGTCCCGTTCGGCGGGCCCGGCGTCCGGCGGCAGCGGCACCACGGGCACCCCGGCGAGCAGCCCGCCGACGACGGCCGCGACGGTCTCCAGCGTGGCCTCCGCCCGTACGGCCACTGAGGAGGCACCGGCGACGCGCGCGGCCACGGCGCGGGCGGCGCCCAGCAGTTGGTCCCGCGAGCAGGGGCGGCCGGCGACGGTGAGGGCGTCGGCGGAGTCGGTCCCGGCGGCGAGGGAGGCCAGCAGGGGGACGGTCGGTTCGTGCACGGACTGCTCCTTCCACGGGGACGGCCCGGGAGTCCGGGGACAGCCCCCACTGCGGATACGGGTGCTGGCCCCAGCGACCCGGGGCCACCGCGACCGTACCGTCGCAGGCATGACTGCCCACGACCCCGACCTCAAGAGCGACCTGCACAAGGAACTCGACGCGACCCTCCAGACCCGCAAGGAGCTGGGCCCGGAGTACGAGTCGGAACTGGTCGACGGCTTCCTGGAGAAGGTCGACCGGAAGCTCGACAGCGCCGTCGACCGGCAGGTGCGCAGGCACCTCGCCGAGCGGCGGATGGACACGGCCCGCGGCGTCCGCCCCCGGGCGGGCGAGGCCGGCCCCGGCACCTTCGGCGAGCGCTTCGGCTTCGCCGCGATCTCCCTGGTGCTGGCGATCCCGCTGTCCGCCATCGGCACGGCCAACGCGGGCCTGCCCGGCCTGCTGGTGACCTGGGCGGGGATCGTGGGCGTCAACGCGCTGAACGTGACGGGATTCTTCCCGTGGCCGGGGCGGCCGCGGCAGGACCGCGACCGGCTCTAGCGGGGCCTCGGGAAGGAGGGGGAAGAGGGAGGCGGGGGGCCGCCGCACTCCGGCCGGAGCCGGGGTCGGGACGACGGCGGTCCCCCGCGGGACACGGGCCCGGCCCGCGCCGGTCCTCCGCGTCCGGACGGCCATGGAGTCCGGGAGCCGCTCCGGAGGTCCTGCCGTCGTATCGGGGTGCCGGCCGGAGAGCGCTCTCCCCGCCGACACCCCTCACTATGCAGGGCCCTTGTTAAGCCCGTGCTGCGGGCGCGTGACGCATACGTACCCTTTACGGGCCGCACGCGCCTCTTGCCGTTCACCTGACGGCGACGGCTACTTGACGGCCCCGTTCGCGTCCTCGGCGAGGAAGGCGAGCAGGTCCTGACGGCTCACCACGCCCTTCGGCTTGCCCTCGACCAGCACGATCGCCGCGTCGGCGGTGCCGAGCGCGGACATCAGGTCGGCGATCGGCTCACCGGAGCCGACCTGCGGCAGCGGGGCGCACATGTGCTTCTCCAGCGGGTCGGACAGCGAGGCCCGCTTGGTGAACAGGGCGTCCAGCAGCTCCCGTTCGACGACCGAGCCGACGACCTCGGCGGCCATCACATCGGGGTGCCCCGCGCCCGGCTTGACGATGGGCATCTGCGAGACGCCGTACTCGCGGAGCACCTCGATGGCCTCGCCCACGGTCTCCTCCGGGTGCATGTGCACCAGCGAAGGCAGGCCGCCCTCCTTGCGGTTCAGCACGTCGATGACGCGGGCGGACGGGCCGGCCTCGTCCAGGAAGCCGTAGTTGGCCATCCACTCGTCGTTGAAGATCTTGCTCAGGTAGCCGCGGCCGCTGTCCGGCAGCAGGACGACCACCACGTCGTCCGGGCCGAGCCGCTCGGCGACGCGCAGCGCGGAGACGACCGCCATGCCGCAGGAGCCGCCCACCAGCAGGCCCTCCTCCTTGGCGAGGCGGCGCGTCATCTGGAAGGCGTCCTTGTCGGAAACCGGAACGATCTCGTCTGCGACGGTCTCGTCGTAGGCGGTCGGCCAGAAGTCCTCGCCGACACCCTCGATCAGGTACGGACGGCCCGAACCGCCGCTGTAGACCGAGCCCTCCGGGTCGGAACCGATGACCTTGACCCGGCCGTCGCTGGCGTCCTTCAGATAACGGCCCGTGCCGCTGATCGTGCCGCCGGTGCCCACGCCCGTGACGAAGTGGGTGATCTTCCCCTCCGTCTGCTCCCAGATCTCCGGGCCGGTGGACTCGTAGTGGGAGCGCGCGTTGTTGGGGTTGGCGTACTGGTTGGGCTTCCAGGCGTTGGGCGTCTCACGGACGAGGCGGTCGGAGACGTTGTAGTACGAGTCGGGGTGCTCCGGGGCGACGGCGGTCGGGCAGACCACGACCTCGGCACCGTAGGCCCGCAGGACGTTGATCTTGTCCTGGGAGACCTTGTCCGGGCAGACGAAGATGCACTTGTAGCCCTTCTGCTGGGCCACCATCGCCAGGCCGACACCGGTGTTCCCGGACGTCGGCTCCACGATCGTCCCGCCCGGCTTGAGCTCGCCGGACTTTTCCGCGGCCTCGATCATCCGCACGGCGATACGGTCCTTCACCGAACCGCCCGGGTTGAGGTACTCGACCTTGGCAAGGACAGTGGCCTGAATGCCTTCGGTCACGTTGTTGAGCTTTACCAGCGGGGTGTTGCCAATGAGCTCAATCATCGAATCGTGATACTGCACGGTGATCTCCGCGGTCAGGGGCACTAGCAGTTCGCGTACCCATACGCCCCCAGCGTATTGCGCGTTCGCGCGCACCAGCCCATGATCTACGCCCTAGTTGCCCAGGTCGTACCCCAAACCCCCGGTAACCGTGGGAGCGCCCCCGACCCCTCCCGAACGGGGCTCCGCCCCGGACCCCGCAACACGGCTTCGCCGCGTTGTCCTCAAACGCCGGACGGGCTGAATTCGCACGCCCGGCAACAACCGGGGGCTCCGCCCCCAGCCCCCTACCGGCGGCCAAGACCCAGGTTTCAAGCCCACGGCCACCACATCCAGCCCGTCCGGCGACCGAGGAGACGGCCGCAGACAGCGACAGGCCCTCAGCTTCAAGACCACGGTCCGCATATCCAGCCCGTCCGGCGTTTGAGGACGCGGCCGCAGGCCGCCCCCGCCGCAGGCGGCGATGGGCCCGCAGCGTCAAGACCACGGTCCGCGAATCCAGCCCGTCCGGCGTTTGAGGACGCTCCCGGAGGGAGCTCCCGCCGCAGGCGGCTACGGCGCGGCAGCCGGGACGCGGTCCTCGCCCAGCGGCGAGCGCCCCGGTTTCGACACAGGCCCCCACCGGGGAAAGAACCAGGGCAGGAGGTGCAGGCGACCATGTCCATGGCGAGGGCAAGAGCAGCCCGCCGTATCGCGGCGGCAGCCGCGTACGGCGGTGGCGGAATCGGCCTGCTCGGCGCGACCGCGTTCGGCATCCTGCTCACCGAGGCCCGCCTCGCCAGACGCGTCGTCGGCGGCCTGCACGAACCCCCGCCCCACGCGGACGGCCGCTACGGCTCCGCGTTCGTCCACCGCCTGGGCCGCGAGCCGCTGCTGCTCGGCGTGCTCGGCGACTCCACGGCCGCCGGTCAGGGCGTGCACCGCCCTCGGCAGACCCCCGGCGCGCTCCTGGCCTCGGGCCTCGCGGCCGTCGCCGAACGGCCGGTGGAGCTGCGCAACGTGGCCCTGTCCGGCGCTCAGTCCCACGACCTGGACCGGCAGGTGACCCTGCTCGTCGAGGACCAGGACCGGGCCCCCGACGTCTGCGTGATCATGATCGGCGCCAATGACGTCACCCACGGAATGCCCGCGGCCCGTTCCGTGCACCTGCTGTCGGACGCCGTGCGCAGGCTGCGCGAGGCAGGCTGCGAGGTCGTGGTGGGCACCTGCCCTGACCTCGGCACGATCGAGCCGGTGTACCAGCCGCTGCGCTGGGTGGCCCGGCGGCAGAGCCGCCAGCTGGCCGCGGCGCAGACGATAGGAGTGCTGGAGGCCGGTGGCCGTACGGTCTCGCTGGGCGACCTGCTGGGCCCCGAGTTCGCGCAGAACCCCCGCGAGCTGTTCGGCCCGGACAACTACCACCCCTCCGCCGAGGGGTACGCGACGGCGGCGATGGCCGTCCTGCCGACGCTGTGCGCCGCGCTGGGGCTGTGGCCCCAGGACGAGGAGCGGCCGGACGCGGCGCGGCGCGAGGGCATCCTGCCGGTGGCCCGTGCGGCGGCCGCCGCCGCGGCGGAGGGCGGTACCGAGGTCACCGCGGCCCGCGGCCGCTGGGCCCTCCTCAAGCACCGCAAACGCCGCCGCCTGCCCACACAGACGGAAGCGACCCCGAGGCACGTCTGGCAACGCGCCGCCCGAGGTGTCTGACCGGGGCGCTCGCCGCTGGGCGAGGACCGTGTCCCGGCCGCCGCGCCGGGGCGCTCGCCGCTGGGCGAGGACCGTGTCCCGGCTGCCGCGCCGTCGCCGCCTGCGGCGGGGGCTCCCTTCGGGAGCGTCCTCAATCGCCGGACGGGCTGGATATGCGGACTGCGGCCTTGACGCTGCGGGCCCGTAGCCGCCTGTGGCCGTGGGCTTGAAACCGTGGGTCTTGGTCGCCGGTAGGGGGCTGGGGGCGGAGCCCCCGGTTGTTGCCGGGCGCACGAATTCAGCCCGTCCGGCGATTGAGGACGCGGCCGCAGGCCGCCTCCGCCGCAGGCGGCAACGGCGAGAAGCGAGAGACCATGGAAAAGAGTGCGGCATCACAGCGAAGGAGCCGTGACCGAAGCCCTACCAACGGGTAACTTCCTTTCGGAGTCCGCCCTCTCACGCCCCTGGAGCCGTGATGCCCGAAGCCGTGATCGTCTCAGCCGCCCGTTCCCCGATCGGCCGTGCCTTCAAGGGCTCGCTCAAGGAGATGCGCGCCGACGACCTGACCGCGACGATCATCGGGGCCGCCCTCGCCAAGGTCCCCGAGCTCGACCCGCGCGACATCGACGACCTGATGCTCGGCTGCGGCCTGCCCGGCGGCGAGCAGGGCCACAACCTCGGGCGGATCGTCGCCGTACAGATGGGCATGGACCACCTGCCCGGCTGCACGATCACCCGCTACTGCTCCTCGTCGCTGCAGACCTCGCGGATGGCCCTGCACGCCATCAAGGCGGGCGAGGGCGACGTCTTCATCTCGGCGGGCGTCGAGACGGTGTCCCGTACGGTGAACGGCTCCTCGGACGGCATGCCGGGCAGCCACAACACGCTCTTCGCCGAGGCGGAGGCCCGTACGGCGGCCCGCGCCGAGGGCGGGTCGGACGAGTGGCACGACCCGCGCGAGGACGGCCTGGTGCCGGACGCGTACATCGCGATGGGGCAGACCGCCGAGAACCTGGCCCGGCTGAAGGGCATCACCCGCCAGGAGATGGACGAGTTCGGCGTCCGCTCGCAGAACCTCGCGGAGGAGGCCATCAAGCAGGGCTTCTGGGAGCGCGAGATCACCCCCGTCACCACCCCGGACGGCACGGTCGTCAGCAAGGACGACGGCCCGCGCGCGGGCGTGACGCTGGAGGGCGTCCAGGGCCTGAAGCCGTCCTTCCGCCCCGACGGGCTGGTCACGCCGGGCAACTGCTGCCCGCTGAACGACGGCGCCGCCGCGCTGGTGATCATGTCCGACACCAAGGCGCGGGAGCTGGGCCTCACCCCGCTCGCCCGGATCGTATCCACGGGCGTCTCCGCCCTCTCCCCCGAGATCATGGGCTTCGGCCCGGTCGAGGCCAGCCGGCAGGCGCTGCGGCGGGCCGGGCTCGGCATCGGCGACATCGACCTGATCGAGATCAACGAGGCGTTCGCCGCGCAGGTCATCCCCTCCTACCGCGAGCTGGGCGCGGACCTGGACCGGGTGAACGTCAACGGCGGCGCGATCGCCGTCGGCCACCCCTTCGGCATGACCGGTGCCCGCATCACCGGCACCCTCATCAACTCGCTCCAGTGGCACGACAAGCAGTTCGGCCTGGAGACGATGTGCGTGGGCGGCGGCCAGGGCATGGCCATGGTGATCGAGCGGCTGAGCTGAGGCTTCAAACGCCCTTCCCGGGATCCCTTGCGGAACCGTGACCGAATCGCCTTCAGGATGTGACCAATGTCGTGAAGGCGATTCGTTTCCGCAGGTCAAGGATGTTGGAGGAAGGACGCCAGGCCTTAAGTCCCGTCCTTTTCACGACGTTTTGCACTATGGCCCCACGGCGCGGCCCATCAAGCTGAGGTAGGAATCTGGGGGATCCATAGCAACCGGGAGTACGTCAGTGAGCGCCATGAACCTTGCCCTGCTGCTGGCCGCTGCCACGGCGACGGCCGCGGGCGCCGCCGCCCTGTACAGCACCCGCGGCCTGCGCCGGCAGATCCTCGCCCTGCGCGCCGACCTCTCGGCCGCGGGCGCGGAGCGCCGGGCGGCCGCCCCGGTGCCCGCCGCCCGGCCCGCGCCCGGCGCGGAGGAGCTCGCGGAGATACGGGCGGCCGTCGCCGACGCCCTCGCCGAGGAGCGGGAGCGGGAGCTGGCGGAGGCCCGCGCGTTCTGGGCGGCCCAGGAGAGCCGGGACCTGAGCACCGCCGCCGACGCCCCGTCGCTGCTGGGCGGTCTGCCGGGGTTCGGTGACGACCTGTTCTCCGACGGCCCCTACGGCGGCCCCTTCCTGCCCCGTCAGGCCGACTTCAGCGGCCTGGAGCCGCTGGACCCGGCCATCGAGTCCGAGGTGGCGGACTCCCCCGAGCTGGCGGCGGCGCGCCGCCGTCATCCCTCGCACCCCGACTTCACACCGATGTCACCGGCGGGCGACCACGAGAGCACCGTCGAGCGGCTCACGGAGCTCGCGGACGCCCGGATCCCGCTCACCGACGTCCGGCCCGGCCCGCTGGGCACCCTCGACGTCTACGTCTTCGCCGACGGCACCACGATCTGTATGACGCCCGGCCACCGGGAGACCGCCGAGCGGCTCACGGAGGCGCTGCGCGCCGGGCACGCGCCGGTGCTGCTGGGCGGCTCGGGCGTCTCCGGGGCGTACGCCCTGACGTTCGACTGCGCGGCGGAGCGGGTCTACGTCCTCGCCGACCGGGTCATCGCCTCGCTCTAGCCCGGGGCTCCGCTCTCACAGCCCGCAGCGCTGCGCGGCGGCCTCGATCAGCGCGATCGCCTCCGCGGCCCCGATCCCCTCGGGCGTCCGCTTTCCGCCGTCGGCCG
Organism: Streptomyces sp. NPDC002537; assembly: GCF_053594975.1. Classification (NCBI taxonomy): domain Bacteria; kingdom Bacillati; phylum Actinomycetota; class Actinomycetes; order Kitasatosporales; family Streptomycetaceae; genus Streptomyces; species Streptomyces sp. NPDC002537. Next base: position 2,574 of record NZ_JBSFWT010000090.1, on the reverse strand, counting down.
CCAGCGCTTCGGCCAAATCGTGGCCGGCCACGGCCACTTGGTCGGCGACCGCGAACATGCCCGCCTCGGGCATTTCCCTCGGCTCGCCGGACTCCGGTTCCTCGATCCGCTGGGTCCACACCGCCAACTCACGAGCCAGGGCCAGCGCTTCCGCGGCCGCCCCCCGGCTCAGGCGGGACTGCGGCAGGGCCCGCAGCCGGTCGGCGAAACCGTCCACGGCGGCCAGAAGAGACGTCACATCATCCACAGCGCGAGCCTATGCGCTGTGGACGGACTGTTGCCAACGCCTTAACACTCAGGCACGGTGACAGGAAGGACCATCATCCGACGCGTCCGGAGGCGCCGATGTCCTACGTCTTCTCCGACGAGACCCACCGGAACCTGCTCTCCCGTATCCCTCACTGCACCGGCCGCGAGGTCGCCGACTGGCTGCGCACGGTCGAAGAAGGCCCGTCTCTCTCCCGCTTCGAGGAGAAGGTGAGCTGGCTGCGCGGAGAGCACGACCTCGCGTACGGCCACGCCAAGGCAATCGTCCACGAGTACGACCTCCGGCGGGCGGCACGGAAGTTCCGGTAGGAAACCGCTCCCCCTTCACCACGGCGCGCAACGGGGCACCCAATGGCGAAGGGCCCGGGGATCCACCCTCTCGGATGGCTCCCCGGGCCCTTCGTCCGCCGTCGGCGGGAGGCGGCTAGTCGTCGCCGCCCAGGATGGAGACCAGGCGCAGCATCTCCGTGTAGATCCAGACCAGCGACAGCGTCAGGCCGAAGGCCGCGGTCCAGGAGGCCTCGCGGGGGGCACCGTAGGCGATGCCGTCCTCGATCTCCTTGAAGTTCATCGCGAGGTACGCGGCGCCGATCAGCACGCCGATGACGCCGATGCCGATGCCCAGCGGGCCGCTGCGCAGACCGAGGCCGTCACCGCCGCCGATCGCGGCGAACAGCAGGTTCGCCAGCATCAGCAGCATGAAGCCGATGGCCGCCGCGGTCACCACGCGGTAGAAGCGGTTGTTGACCCGGATGACGCCGGTCTTGTAGGCGATCAGGGTGCCGACGGAGACCGCGATCGTGCCCAGCACCGCCTGCACGGGGGCGCCGTCCACGAGGTGGTTGTACAGCTTGCTGATGATGCCGAGGGCCAGGCCCTCGAAGATCGCGTAGCCCAGGATCAGCCCCGGGGAGGGCTTCGCCTTGAACTGCTGGACGATGCCGAGCACCGCCGCGACGATGCCGGCCACGAAGGCGACGCCGATCGGCAGGTTCGTCGCCCAGCCGATCGCGGCACCGACGATGACCAGGCCCAGCGTCATCGCGGTGCGCATGACGACGTCGTCCATGGTCATCCGGCCGGGCTGCGCGGGGGCGCCCTGCTGGAGGCCGGGACCGCCCGGTGCGTACGGATCGGCCGCGTACGGGTTGGTGGGCTCGGCGTAGGGGCTGCTCGCATAGGGGTTGCCCTGGGCGGTCCCGGCCTGCGGCCCGGTGCCGAAGCCCGCGTAGCCGCCGTCTCGGAACCCTCGCGAGAAGACCGGGTTGCTGCTCCTCATCTCACTCCTCCATGGCCACACGGCGCGGCCTTGCGCACCAGAGTAATGGGTGGGCAAAGTATGCGGGCTCGTGCTGAGGGACGATCTCTTTCCCACGCCTCTAGGGGGAACGCGAACTGGAGGCAGTCGGTTCCCTACGGAGCGTATGGGCCATGGAGCAGCAGAGTGCCCGGAGCCGGACTTGAACCGGCACGGCCCGAAGGGCCAGCGAGGTTTAAGCTCGCCGTGTCTGCATTCCACCATCCGGGCAGGGCTCTCGGGCGCGCGAGCGGGAAGGCGCGCGAGCCTCTCTTACCGAAGAGAGCAGGATGAGCCTAGCCGGGGAGCGCCCCCCAAACAGCGGAACGAGGACCCGAGGTTGTCTTATTTTATTGGCAACTGAGGGTCCATCAGCACAAGGGGCGCGTCAAAGGCACATGCCACGGGCCGATACCCCCTGCTCCGTGCCCCACCCCCGCTCCGGACCGGAATTGTCGCAATCTCGCCGCCGGACTCCGGGGTTCCCGTCATACCAGAGGAGGAGGATCCGCCCCGTGGATACCTCCGTGGTCTGCCCCGGGAACGGGAGCCTGGGCTGATCCCCCGCGGCGTTCCGCGTCGGACGATGGTGTACGTCCCCCGCACCCCGTCCCGACAGGAGCGCTTCGCCGTGCACCCCTCCAGCTCGCCCATCGGCGTCCAGACCGCCGCCCGCCCGACCGCGGTGGCGGCCCACGCCACGGATCTCTCCAAGGTCTACGGCCACGGCGAGACCCAGGTGGTCGCGCTGGACTCGGTCTCGGTGCGGTTCCACCAGGCGCAGTTCACCGCGATCATGGGTCCGTCCGGTTCCGGCAAGTCCACGCTGATGCACTGCATGGCCGGTCTCGACACCGTCTCCCGCGGCTCCGCCCGCATCGGGGACACCGAGCTGACCACGCTCAACGACAAGAGGCTCACCCGCCTCCGGCGCGACAAGATCGGCTTCATCTTCCAGGCGTTCAACCTGCTGCCGACCCTGACCGCCCTGGAGAACATCACGCTCCCCA